>JAIERY010000412.1 GCA_019746425.1 Cytophagaceae bacterium | reverse complement strand
TTACTTATTGATACAATACAATCTGATCAGCGGCCTTTTGCCGGATCAGAATATCCCCATAAATCTTATTGTGCAGAACATACTAGCCTTTTCCGTAGCGCTTATAATGGCTATGTATTTTCCTCTTTATTTTTATAAGGCATATGATTTAAAGAAACTGAAATTTTATGCTCACGGAGGATCACTTATTTTCCTTCTGGTTCCATTCGTCATTTTCTTTCTTGTACCGTACCTTATTACAAAAGATCTTGAATTATGCAGGAAAATTGTAGTTGTCGTCCCTTTCCTGTATGCGCTGTCTTTCCTTTATTCATTGAGGCGAGCTATAACTATCAAGAATGAAGAAAAGAAAGATATAATTTATAAAAATGAAGTAATAGGAATGTATGTAGGTGTGATGTTTTGGAGTTCACTGCCTATTATCGCTTTTTTCGAGACAGATTTAAATATTATACTGACTCCCATTATGAATTTTCACAATGGGAGTCAGGTAGTGGAAGTTGTTTCAACTAACTGCGGTTTATTAGTAATGACCGTTCTATTTATCAGAAGAAGTGTCAAGCAATCAAAAGACGAATATACCCAATTACAGGAACTCAACGAAGATCTTCTAAATAAGGTAAAAGAAAGGACCAGTGAACTTGAACTTGCAAATGAGCAAAAAACGAATACCTTCATTAATCTCGCCCATGAAACTAAAACCCCGTTAACTTTAATAAATAATTACCTGCAGGAGTATTCCGCGAAATACGGAGAAAATGAGGAATTAAAAGTTATAAGAAGTTGCATTGGGAAACTTACTAAGGACATAATTAATTTTTTTGATATTGAAAGAATCAATAAAGGGTTTTACTTCTACAACCATGATCAGATTACAAATTTTAGCAAGCTTCTTAATGATAATATCGGATTGTTCAAACAATTCGCGTTAAAGAAAAATATCCGGCTAAGTAATTCAATAGAAAATGAAGTTTTTATCAAAGCAGATCCGCAGGCGCTAATTAGAATTATTAATAACCTGATTGAAAATGCCATTAAATACACAAAGGAAAATGGATCAATTACAATAATATTAAAATCCGAAAATGGGGAAATAAATTTTTCTATAAAAGATAACGGAATTGGAATTCCTATGAATTTACATTCAAAGATTTTTGAACCCTATTACCAGATCAATACTGAAAAGCGAAATTACCAGGGAATGGGTATGGGTTTATCCATTGTGAGAAAAATTACCGATAGTTTATCAGGACAAATAAAAATTGTAAGTAATCCGGAAAAGCAACCCGGAACAGAAATTATTATTGAATTTGATAGGTACGAATTAAAAGGGAATGAATCTTTGGCAGAATTCATAAATACTGAAGACTTATTTATCAATGTGGAGAGGCTGGAAGCCAAGGATGAAATTCTGGAAGATGAAAGACCGACAATTATGATGATAGAAGATAATATAGGTCTGATCAATTACATGGCATCCAAGCTAAAAGTAAAATACAATATTTATGTTGCCACCGGAGGAAATCAGGCATTAGAAAAACTTAAAACAATTACCCATCTTGATTTAATTATTTCCGATGTGATGATGGATAACGGAGACGGACTGGAATTTTATAAAGAAATTTCGAAACAAAAAAAATACAGACACATTCCTTTAATATTTATTACAGCAAAGAATACAATTGAAGATAAATTGGAGGCATTGTCATTAGGAGCAGTAGATTACATTTATAAGCCATTTCTGATAGGAGAACTGATCAGTAAAATAGATTCTTTGCTTAAAAATATTCAGATGCAAAGAAAAGCTTTAATTGATACTGCATACAGGACCATAATGGTTAATGAAAGCACTAATGAATATAAAAATATGTTTGAAGAAAATTGCATAAAATACAATCTCACTTCCAGAGAAACGGAGATCGTCAAGCTTTTGGCAAAAGGAAATACTCAGAAGGTGATGGCCGATGAACTTCACATTTCAGATAAGACAGTCGCAAAGCATGTTCAGAATATATTTGAGAAAGCGGAAGTAAATAACAAAGTTGAATTGCTGAATAAGCTTGGAATTAACCTAAGCCACCTAAATAATAATTAAGTTATTCGAGATCTTTCAATACTTCTTTAAGCATTTTCTTCACTGTTTCCTTTGTCCGGTCTTCTACATTATAGTATTTGTTATGAAGGCTTTCAATTGAAATGGTATCTGTTTTTTGAGAACGGAATCTTTCGCTGATTACATGAAGAATATCCATTTGCACTTTATTGGTTATAACTCCCGACTTGTTTAATAGCTTAAAAAAGTAGGCCATTTGTGCTACTGAAAGACTCGTTTCAATTTTACATTCGGACTCTTTTGAAAGAATTGTCCGCTGTTGTGGATTATAGCTCTTTAACTTTTTCCGGCAATGTTTAATCTCCGCTTTCAGCCATTCTTTAAGTAAATATTTAATATCCGGATAATCTCGCCTGAAAGGGTTTTCTGTTTTTACAGGAATTGTACTAAATCTTTTTGAATGGCTTAACAATACCTGCTCCTGAAAGTACGGATCATCTTCCTGATGCAGCTCTCCGATTATTTCACCAGTGATATATTTGAAAAAGGTGGGAGTATTAAAGTTTTGTGAAATAAGAAAATTAACAATTGTTTCCTTTTTCAATTCAGAGAATGAATAGTCTGTAAGCCAGCTTTCCCAAAAATATGAAACGTATCGGGCATAATAGATGGAGCATTGTCTGCAGCTTTCCGGTTCTGCCAAAGTCTGTATATACCTGTACAGCTTTTCATCGAGATCCTTTATCTTAGTCTCGATTTCACTTATAAGATCATTGAAACAATTGAAGGTTTTGTTTTTTCCTATATCCGAGATAGGAAGCATCTCATTGACGAAAGGATGAAAATTGGTTTCCAGAAAATAAAGTACCTTGTCGCACTTTTGGGAAAGCAAATCAAAATTCTTTTGTTCAAGTAATACTACCTGATGGTTCTGTATATACAGCCTGATTTCCTCCTGAGTTCTTAATCTGTAGGCTGTTTTTTTAATTGCTTCAATAGTCTCCTTTACTTCGTCGCTTTCTTCTTCAACATAATTTTCAATTAACTGATCGAATAGCTGGAGAGTATAGTCCATTAAAAAAGAAGAATGCGATTTTTATCAATCGGCATTTTTTATAAAATTGTTAATAATTCTTTTTGTGATTTCCCTGTTGCTATAGATACTGGCAAAACATTCTTAAATATTATTCTATCAGATGTTCATATTATTTTTGTAAAAATTATAAGCATCCTCAATAGTTTCCTTTGGTTTTTCAAAGCTCCAGGGCTTTTCGTGGTATCGGAAAATTAATCCTCTTTTAAAGGCTTCTTCAATTGCCTGGATATTCCTATGGGCTGTAACAACTATTTTAACCGGTTCAGGATAGTTGGTTTCAGATTCTTGCAAAAATTCTACTCCGGTCATGCCTGGCATTCTTTGATCTGCTATTACAATGTGAATGACATTGTTTTTCAGTATCTCTAAACCTTCTTTCCCTGATTGACATAAAAAGATTTCATATTCCCTTCTGAAATTAGCTTTGAAGGCATTTAAATTGTGAATCTTATCATCCACATACAGAATTTTTATTTTATTCCCCATTTCGCTGGTTGGGTAAAAAAGATTTATGATTTTTTCTGAAAATTGAAGGATTAAGGGCCGGGAATCAATAATCAATTAATAGTATTTACATACTTATTTTTAAGTATTATTCATAAGAATCGGGCGTAAAACTGTTATTTTAGTCTTTCTAAGGTGCCATTACCTTCCAGCAGTACGATTAGCTCCCTGAGTAATCGGGCATTAAACCATTTCATTTCTAACAGTTCCGAAGTTTTGTAATTAAGCAGCTTTTCAAGTGTAGCAATTTCATGAAATGCAAAAAATCGTTTCATGCTATTGCTTACAGGGAGGTTCAAATAATGAATTTGCAAAATATCAGTCGGGGCTGTCATTATACTTTTATGGTTTTGCCCCGCCATGTTAAAAAAATAGCGTGGACGTTCGATACATTCCGCAACAGAGGCACCGCCAGGCGCCTAAACCACAAGAACGACCGAAGCCCACGCATAACGTGAGCGTTCAGTCTAATTCCCTGTGGTCTTTTGAAATCTGGCGGTTTTCTGTTTGCAGGTAATTAGCTTATCGCTAACAATATTTTATATCTCTTTGCTTTGCTTATCTCATTCAGTATTGTCTATAATATGAATACAAACATCCGAAATTTTAGTTTTAAATAAAATTTTTTAAAGGTATTTAACCTTCATATACCTGATATTCAATGGGGTTGCAAAGGGTTGTACAACCCTTTGCAACTGTTTTCTTTGATCGGTTTTGTTTCAATTTGAGCCATAAAATTAAAAACTAATATTATGGCAGTAGAAATCATTACCAAAGACGATCTTATGCGCTTCAAACGCGACCTCCTCGCAGAGCTATGTGAAATAATTAAAGAAAAGACAACTGATCAGCCACAGTGGATAAAATCCCCGCAAGTCAGAAAATTGCTCAACATCTCACCAGGCACTCTTCAAAACCTCAGGGTCAATGGCACATTGCCCTATACCAAAATAGGCGGTGGGATCTATTATTCTCTGGCAGACATCGAGAAAGTAATGCAATCAAGAAAAATCCACAATAAATAAGCTGTGGGTTTATGAATTACATCAAACATCTGAACAAAGTCATGCAGAAGTTTTATGAAGATGACCGGTTATTGTCCTCCCATATTTCATTGTACATAGCCTTGTTCCAGGTATGGAATCAGAACCGTTTTATAAATCCTGTTTTAATCATTAGAACAGAGATAATGAGAGCCGCAAAAATCAGTTCATTATCCACTTATACAAAATGCCTCCGGCAGCTGCACGACTGGCAATATCTGGAGTACAAACCATCCTTTAATCCATCGCTCGGAAGCAGGATTAACATGTACAATTTTTGTACATGTAACTGTACAGGTAAGTGTACAGGTAGCTGTACAGAAACTGTACGGCTGACTGTACAGCTACCTTATATAAACAATATAAACAAATACAAAGAGAGTGAAACAGGAATCCCACACACCTTTGATGAAGTTTTTATTTTTTTTAAAAAAGAAAAATTCCCCAAGATGGAAGCTGAAAAATTTTATAACCACTACCAATCCAACGGCTGGAAAGTGGGCGGTAAGACCCCCATGGAAGACTGGCAGGCAGCCGCACGAAAATGGATGTTAAACTCGTCTGAATTCAATGGAAAAAATAATATCGGGCAACCTAAAGCTGGAAACCTTCACACCGAATCTGACAAAAATTATTCCGAACCGCTATAATGGAAAAAAACATGAAAGAAATCCGAAGCGAGAAGAAGGCCATTGCAGTTTCCGAAAATCAGAATGGATATAACTTTGA
>JAIERY010000341.1 GCA_019746425.1 Cytophagaceae bacterium | reverse complement strand
GAAATCATAAACCAAAAAAACAGTATCACATGAACTACAAACGATTATGAGCTTAAGTAAACGACATTGATTTATGAATTTTGAATGCTGAATTATTATCAGGATACTCGTCAGACGAGTACGAATAGCACACAAACTAAAGTTTTCAGGCAACCTTTTTGCCGAAAAACCTGTAAAAATGGTATTATCATCCTGTTAAATAGAATATTAACACATTGATTTCAATAAATTAATTTGCATATTTGGTGTTGAAACATCAATTCGCCAGGGCTTATGAAAACTTTTTTACAATTAATCAATGCATTATTGCTTTCAGCATTATGCCTTTCAGTAAGTGCGCAAACTACTCAGACTGTTACCGTATCTAATCTTCAATTTACGCCATCCAGTTTTACGATAAACTCAAACGACACTATTTTATTCGTATTGTCTAGTGGAACCCACTCAGTTCAATACCTGACGGGGCCAACCTCATGGGCAACATTTGGAAGCTTCCCTCATAAATTACACACACTTGCACCTGGTAATTATACTTTCCAATGTGGTGTACATGGGTCTTTGATGCCAGGAAGTTTTACAGTAAATGCCATTGCGGGAACGACTTCCGGCAATTCCACCAAATATGAATTGATCGCTGCCCCCAATCCATTCAACGAAGAGGTGACACTTACAGTAAATGGAGGGAATAAGAGTCTAAGCACTATCAGAATATTTGACTTGATAGGCAAAGAAGTAGCTACTATTGACCTGAGAAATAAATCAGGGCTAACCACTTACAGCCTTGACTTTTCTCAATTGAAACCCGGAGTGTATTTCTGTAATGTGTACAGTGATGACGGAATCGTAGAGACTAAAAAGCTATTCCATACCAGATAAAAATATTCGCCTAATTATATTATAAAAAAGCCCCTGAATGGGGCTTTTTTATTGTTTTTAGCTGTCGCAATGATATTGTCATCTCGGCGAAGGAGAGCTCCTGGATAATCAAAATTTAACCAGGATTTCTCCCTACGGTCGAAATGACAGGAAATAAAGGCCATTAGACCATAAATTTATCGTTTAAACCTCACATATAGCATATTTTTACTAATTTCGCCCCTTATCTGCCTTCTATATCAGAAGCAAAACGATTTAAATATTGAATCAAAAACATATATGAATTTTAAATTATTGAATAACATCACAGGCTGGCTTATTTTTTTTATTGCCACGCTGGTTTACGTTTTAACACTGGAACCAACTTCCAGCTTCTGGGATTGCGGTGAGTTTATTTCCTGCGCCAATAAACTTATGACACCACACCCTCCCGGAGCTCCCTTCTTCCTTTTAGTAGGAAGGGGTTTCTCTATGTTCGCAGATCCGCAGAATGCAGCTTACTGGGTGAACATGGTTTCGGCAGTATCCAGCGGTTTTGCATCTTTATTTTTATTCTGGTCTATCACACTGCTTGCTAAAAAAGTAGTTACGTTTGATAAGCAACCTTCATTAGGACAAAGTTTACTAGTGATCGGTGCCGGAGCTGTCGGCAGTCTTGCTTATACTTTTACAGATTCTGCATGGCTCTCTGCGGTAGAAGCGGAAGTTTATGCGATGTCTTCATTCTTCACTGCTTTTGTATTCTGGGCAATATTGAAATGGGAAGTTCACTCCGAAGAATCTGATTCAGATAAATGGCTTATCCTTATTGCTTATATGATGGGACTCTCCATCGGTGTTCACTTGCTTAACTTAGTGGCAATCCCTGCGCTTTGTTTTGTAGTGTATTTCAAAAAATTTAAGACTGATGAAAAAGGCATAGGTCTTACTTTCCTGCTAAGTATTGTGATACTTGGAGTAGTGATGATAGGAATTATCACAGGCTTACCTACCATTGCTAAAAAACTGGATATAGCATTTGTAAATGGAATGGGCATGGGATTCGGCTCAGGAATTATTTTCTTTTCACTCATCGTACTCGCTGCATTGATCGGAGGAATTTATTATTCTATTAAAAACAGCAAGCGTATTTTAAATACAGCTTTGCTTTGCGTGACCTTTATCATCATTGGATATTCATCTTACGGTGTACTGATTATCAGAACAGGTTTTGACCCTACCATAGACATGAACGATCCTGATGATATTATAAGCTTCATCGATTATCTTGAAAGAAAGCAATACGGAGACCGTCCTTTGCTACTAGGGCCATACTTTACTGCCGACGGAAATTATAAAGTAAACAAGAAAAAACCTGTTTATTACAAAGGAGACAAAAAATATGAGAAAGGTGGTTATGATGGAGATATGGTTTATGATGATAAAGACAAGACACTTTTCCCAAGAGCTTACAGCACACAGGCTCATCATATAAGAGCATACAGAAAATGGATGGATCTTCCAAAAGGAAAACCAACCTTCTTCCACAATATGAAATACTTTATTCAGTACCAGATCGGACATATGTATTTCAGGTATTTCATGTGGAATTTTGCAGGAAGAAAAAGTGACTTCCAGGATTCCGGATGGATGGGTCCATTGGATTGGGCTGATGATGAAATTCCTTACCTGGTAGAAACCAATAAAGCAAGGAATAATTATTACCTGCTTCCTCTCATCGCAGGAGTAATAGGCATGGTTTATCATTTCAGAAGAAATCTGAAAGATGCCAGCGTAGTTACCATGTTATTCTTCTTTACCGGAATCGCTATTATCATTTACCTGAACCAGCCACCGGTTGAACCAAGAGAAAGAGATTATACTTTCGCAGGCTCTTTCTGGGCATTTTCGATTTGGATCGGTATGGCAGTACTGTTCCTTGCAGACGCTTTACAAAAAATAATTAAAAGCGAAACAGTGAGGCCCATACTTGCAACTATCATTTGCCTGATAGTTCCCGGCATTCTTGCTTCTGAAAACTGGGATGATCATGACAGATCTGAAAGATATCACCAGGTGGATGCGGCGAAAAATCTTTTAGAGTCATGTGCGCCAAATGCAATCTTGTTTACCGGAGGAGATAACGACACCTACCCGCTCTGGTATGTACAGGAAGTAGAAGGTTTCAGAACCGATGTACGCGTATGTAATTTATCTCTGCTGGACACTGACTGGTATATTAACCAGATGAAACGCCAGGCTGGTAAGTCTGCACCATTACCGATCTCTCTTGAGCTTGAAAACTACAGACAGGGTACCAATGACCAGGGATATTTCGGCGAAGAGAAAAATACGATCAAGCTGAAACAGTTTATCAAACTTGTAAAGGCAAGTGATCCAAGAGTGAGATATAATACAGAATCAGGACCTATTACTTACATGCCATCCAGCAAAGTGCAGCTGGAGATCGATAAGGAAAGTGTTTTAAAGAATAATCCTATTCCTGCAAAACTCAGAGATTCGGTTTTAACCAAACTGGAATGGACTCTGCCGGGAAGAATGATGCTGAAGAAAAACATCATCATGCTTGATATGCTGGTAAACAACAACTGGGAGCGCCCGATTTATTTTGCAAGCTCTGTCTCTCCTAATGAGATGATGGGTCTTTCTCAATACATGCAGGTAGAAGGTCTTGCTTATCGTTTACTGCCCGTTAAAAATGGCCGTCAGTGGTACAATACGGATCTCATGTATAAGAATATGATGGAGAAGTTCCAGTGGAGAAATACAGACAATCCGGATATATATTACAATGAATGGTACTACTTATTTACTTCTCCTGAGAGACAACAGTTCGGTGAGTTGGCAAAAGAATTAATGATAGAAGGCAAAAAAGACAGCGCTGCAAAAGTGCTGAAGTTTGCTTTAAAAGTACTACCGGATCAATCAATTCCATTTGATAATTCCGTAGCAGAGTATGTTCCTATGCTGTATTCTCTTAATGAGAAAAAACTGGCAGATTCCATTATCAACCTGATGGGACCAAGATTACAGAAAAGCCTGGATTACGCTGTGAAGATCGGAGATCTTCAGGAGCTTCATAAAAATTATATGATTGCGAGAGAATTCTCTTTTGCCTTGAGAGATCAGCAAAGAGCCAAGGAGGCGCTTCAATATACCGAGCTTATGCAAAAGTATGAGCCGATACTGGAAGAGATGTATCAGGGGATACGATAGGTGCTTGAGGAAAGATTGACAATAGTCGTCATAAAAAAACCTCAGTAGAAAAAGCCAGTTTGCGAAGCCTTTAAGGATTCGTAAACTTACTTTAAAAGAGCTGGTTCATTGGGTTTTTAGCGAGATGATCTTCGCAGACATTGTGTAGAAAATTAAAGATAAAAAAACTGCCGTCATTCTCACGTACGTGGGAATCTCCGACTTCTGCACAAAGTCTGATAATACAGCTAAGATTGTGCAGAAGTTAGGGATTCCCCTTTTCAGGGGAATGACGGACACATTTGTTCTTTAATTTAGGATACAAAGTCTACAGCAATCGTTTCATTAACTTGACCTATACCCTTCGGGTAGACCTTAAAATTACATAAGCTTCAAATATTAAATGAGCTTCGAGCATAAAAGACCTAACGACAACAAAGAAATAATTTTCGGAATCAGGCCGGTGATTGAAACTATCAAAGCCGGTAAAGAGATTGAAAGATTGCTGATCCAGAAAGACCAGCATAGCGTGCTTATCCAGGAGCTGATTAAGTTAGCCAAGGACAATAATATTCCGATTACGCAGGTGCCTGTTGAGAAATTAAATACCATTACCAGAAAAAATCATCAGGGGGTTATCTGTTTTATTTCTGTGGTGACTTATGCTTCTCTGGATCATATCATAACTGAATCGTTTTCCAAAGGAGAAACTCCACTGATCCTTATCCTTGATCGTGTAACCGATGTGAGAAACTTTGGCGCCATCGCCCGTACCGCAGAGTGCATGGGGGTGAATGCGATTGTTATTCCAAGCCGCGGCAGCGCGCAGATCAACAGCGATGCTGTAAAGACTTCTGCGGGAGCTTTGAATTTTATTCCCGTATGCCGTGAAGACAATTTAAAAAGCACTCTGGATTATCTGAAAGAATCAGGTTTGCAGATCGTAGGCTGCACAGAAAAAGCAGACAAAGAGCTTTATGATTATGATTTTAACGGACCGGCTGCCATTATCCTGGGCTCAGAGGAAAATGGGATTTCCCCTGAATATCTTAAAAAATGCGATGGCCTGGTAAAAATACCCATGACAGGTCGCATAGAGTCTTTGAATGTTTCAGTAGCTGCAGGGATGATATTGTATGAAGCGGTGAGGCAGAGAAAATAAAATGTTGAATGTTGAATGTTGAATGTTGAATGTTGAAT
>JAIERY010000045.1 GCA_019746425.1 Cytophagaceae bacterium | reverse complement strand
CAATGGAATTGTATTTGACGGAGACTCTAAAAGAGGAATAGTGAAAGGAAACTTTGTAGGCGTCGGTGTCGATGGTGTTACTGATCTTGGAAACTGGACATCTGGAATTTATTTTCTCAGCACATCCGATACAGCGATCATCGGAGGAAGCACCTTCATGGAAAGAAATGTTTCTTCCTGCAATGGTAAAGTAGGCACCACAGGAGATGGCATCAGGATTGAAGGGCCTGACGGACATACCATACTTGGAAATTTCAGCGGCGTAGATTCTACAGGCACTATAATAAAACCAAATACCTGGGCTGGACTTTCTTTGAATGAATCCGACGACAATATCGTCGGAGGTTCCGGCGCTTTCGAAGGCAATGTTTTCTCAGGAAATCTCAATGAAGGCATCTGGCTGAGAAACGCTTCGAGAAATAAGATCTATGGAAATTTCGTCGGTACAGACAGAACAGGAACTTTGCAATTAGGAAATCAGGACTGGGGAATTGCCATCTCTGCGGCAGGACCAAACTTCGACAATATCGTCGGAGGATCTCTTGCAAATGCGAACACGATCGCTTACAATCTTAACATCGCCGGGCCAGGCTCGGGAGTAGATGTCGCCAATGATTCTCACAGAAATCTTATTACCTTCAATAAAATATATTGCAATGCCGGATTAGGCATACTCCTTAATGGCGCAGCCAACGAGAGTGTCGCTACCCCAGCGATTACACTATCAGGACCAAACGCGGTGAATGGCACGGGTACTCCGGGATATACAGTTCATATTTACAGGAATGTTACTTCCGACGGCGGAGTGAAATGTGATTGTGAAGGAGAAATTTATATAGGAACAACTGTAGTCACAGGAGGCGGTACCTGGTCTTATACGCACAACCTTGGTCTTACCGGACCGCAGGCTGATGCAGTCACTGCGACACAAACCAATGGCAGCAACAGCACTTCACAATTCACCAGTTGCACCCCTCCTATGCCGGTGACGTATCTTTATTTTACGGCTATGAAGATTGAAAATACGAAAGCGCTTTTAAGCTGGGCAACTTCATGGGAGAAAAACAACAAAGTATTTATCATACAAAGAAGTCTGGACGGAATAAATTTTGAAAACATCGGAACAGTAAACGGAAATAATAATTCTACCGAAGAAATAAAATATTCTTTCGTTGACACAAACCCTCCATTGACGCTGGTGTACTATAGAATTGAGCAGATAGACTTTGATGGAAAATCTTCTTTAACCTCTATCAGAACTGTTTCCTTTACCGATATTAAAATAAATATCATACAGGCATCGGATAAAGAAATTATCATACAGACTAACTTCTCCGAAGCTTCTGAACTTACTGTGATGATCTTCGCCGCGAATGGTCAGCTCTGCTATAAAGGAAGGCTCACTGTCGCGGCGGGCTTCCTTGAAGAAACCATATCACTGCATCATCTCGCTGCCGGAATATACATGGTGAATGTGTATAACAGCGAAGCGCAAGAGGTGAAGAAGGTAGCCCTGAGATAATCTTCTCAACACATATACGATTTTACAATGCTATACATAGCAGGGCTTAAAGCCATACTATGCCAATACCTTTACCAGACACAGCACAATAATTCAAAGCTCAAATCTCACCGTCATTCCCGCGCAGGCGGGAATCTCGTCCTTTTGTATTCATTCAAACTAAGACGCAGAATGCATCCGGTAATTATTTAATAAATAGCAAAGTATGTTCTCTATTACAAGATTCCCGCCTGCGCGGGAATGACGATTTGTTATTTTTGGAAAATCAACTGGAAAGCAATAAATTTATTATGGTTCGCACTTTCACTGCCCATTGTTGGATGTACGAACCTTTTTAAAACTATAATAGAAGTATACGCACCTTAAGGTGCGCATATACAAACGTTATGCACCATTTTAAAAAACGACAATGACACTAATAAGCCGATTAGTCTTCTTTACAGAAAAGAAGACACAAAAGAAATCGTCTGGACGAATTAAGACAAACGAAATCTCAATTGTAATTCCTGTTAAAGACAATCAAAAAGGTATAGACAATTACCTTGACAATTTTTTTACAACTCACACGGCAGACAATTTCCCAAAAGAAATTATCATCGTGGACAACAATTCTGCTGTCCCGACAAAAATTTCCAACCGACACTTACTGCACGGACTGACAGTAAATCTTTTAAGTTGCAAAAAGCCAGGACCCGCATCCGCGAGAAATTACGGAGCGCATCACGCAACTGGACAGTGGCTCTTGTTCAACGACAGCGACTGCTTGCCGACAGCAACTTTGTTGACAGGTTATTTGCATGCAGACAACTTTTCACTTGCGTATGCGGGTAATATAAAAGCACTAGGACAAGACCGTCTTTCAAAATATTATGAGAGCCAAGAAATTTTAATTCCGCTTAAAACATACAACGACAAAAAAGAATTGGTTCCGCAATATTTAATTACGGCAAACACTCTCGTTTGGACAGACAGTTTTTTAGAAGTCGGTGGCTTCAATGAAAATATAAAAATTGCAGGCGGAGAAGATGTGGACTTTGGACTGCGACTTTCTCAACTCGGTAATTTATCCTACGCATTTGACAGTATCGCACTTCACAATTTTGACGGCGGACTAAAAAGTTTTTATAATCGCTTCAATCGCTATGGACAAGGTAACAGAATAGTTGAGCATCTCTGGCAGACAAATATGAAACCAAAACCGTTTCGCCCAAACAGATGGACAATTTTTAATGGACTGACAGCACGACTTCAATATTTATTTTTACTTATTGGCTATCTGCGTGCTGACAGGCAAATAAAAAAAACGGTGCATAATCGAGTAGACGGCCTCGCCTGATTGCTCAGACGAGTTGCGCCTCTCACACCACTGTATCCTTCCTTTGTCAGGATAAACTACCGGGTCTCGTATACAGCGGTTCGTTAAATTGTGGAGATACTTTCATGTAGTAATCAAGCATTGATTCATATCCTTTTCTCCTTAATCTTTGCAAAGTAATAGTAGTTACCAGTATGGGACTCTGAGCTACTGCCCATCCGCCCATCCTTGTTCGACTCCATGATAAGCTTGTCCGTACTTGATTCCTAATCTTATGAGATTCTTTCTCTTTCGATCAGGTTTCTTGCAGTCATGCTCAACTGGCGCAAGTGTCCAATCACTAAATCCTGTTCTGTTTTTTTAAGATCATTGATTGCAGGCATGCTGCCAGCGTCCAACAGGTTTCCTACTGAATGACAAATAGCGGAAAGACTGCCAGGAGCATAAGGTAACTATCTCGTACGAATTCCCTTTAGGGGTTAGGGATTTTGCATTTCCTGGTATTTGGCAGTCTGTCGTGGGAAAGGCCACGGAGTACAACCTCAAAATCATGTAAATCTATTAATCCCTAAATCCTGTTCTATCTTTGATCACTTCTTCACCACCACCCCACCCCAAACCCCTTCCCTTCCGATAATCCTTACAAAATAAACTCCACTGGAAAGATCGCTTACATCAATATCCTGGTTCTTCACAAAAGACTTAATCAGCTTACCATTTACATCCAGCAGTTGAATTTCTTCTGCAGTAGATAAATTTTTCATATCGATGATTAACGCATCGCTGAAAGGATTAGGATAAATATGAATCTGGTCTTCTGCTGTTTTATCTTTCATGGCCAGCGGACCAACATAAGTGGTATTGAAATAATTTACATTGAAGCCATTAGACTCTGAAACAAACTTCAATAAATGCTGTCCCTGCTTCAACGGAACATTATTTACGGTAATGGTTGTCCAGGTCTGATAACCTCCCGTGGCATTAAAGTTAATTGTGCCGGTGATTACAGAATCATCCAGCTGCAGATGAAATTTTCCTAGGGTATTCAGAGAAGCTACACGAAATTGAAAATCATAATATCCTTCTGCGCTCACATTCACTAAATATTCTCCCCAATCCCATGGATCAAACCATCCTATATTTTGTCCGCCACCAACGTCTGTAGTATTTTCTTTGTCAATCCCTTTTCTCCGGTAATGATTTTCTGCTTCTATTTTTCCGGGGATAGTTGACTGAGGACCATAAACCGCATCTCTGTAAGCAGTGCCCAAAGTGGTAAGCACGCCGTTAGCGCCAAAAATATCAATGGAAGGATTGGAGGAAACTCTCCCCGAGAACCAGGAGTAACGATATATATCAGGATCGTTTTCGAATGCATCCACCGCCTGTTGAAGATAACTTAGTTTTGCAGCTGCCGGTTGTGCAGGATCCCAAAGTGCAAATTCTGTTACCCATATCGGGCGGTTATATTTTTTCATAGTGCTCACCACTCCTGCGAGACTCGCCACTGTTGCATCGTAGGCATGGAAAGCGATGTAATCCACTTTACAATTGGGACACAAAGAAAAAAAATCATCATGCCAGGTGATCGGACTTCCATAACCTCCCATATTCCCTCCGTATGCAGCGGAGGCGCTCACGATCTCAAGATTTTTTGCAGCAGCAATCGCTTCAATTTTTGGCCACAGCGCTACTGCCTGAGCAGGAGTGAGATTTGCCTGCACGGTAAAGTTCGGCTCATTAAAAGCAAGTAAATATTTTGTGCCGGGTTTGATGTTGGCAATAACGGTGGCTTCATTGAATGAGCCGCCCCATACCATGGGGACAAATTCCACACCAATGGATTGATAATAACCTGCGATGGCTGCATCAGGTAAATCGCTCCAGTTGTACCACCAGGAAATTCCGTTGGTACCGGGTGCGATAGCATTGATATCTGCAGTGGTATGATATCCATATGCCAGTCCGCGCTTTGGACTAATCTGCCCATAGGAAGGAAGAAAATACAATAACCATAACATCAACAATATTTTCTTCGGCATAATTTTTCAGGTTTATACTTTCTGTTTAGAACAAAATAAGTACCAAATTCCAAAGCTACAACCATCCTTGCACGGCTTATCTTTTTATTTGGAATTTATGATCTGGATTTTGGAGTTTCTCTATTTCAGCTTGCAAATTTTAATCGAAGATACATCAGTGGCTGTTTTTACCAAGATGATATAGGCAGCCGGTGCAAGATTATTTCCTATGACAATTTCTTCTGCCGGATTATATAAAACAGCCCTGTAAATAGTTATGCCTGTCATATCTGTTACATAATATTCTACCAATTCAGGATTTCCCGGAACGATAAGATTTGTATAATTCACAAATACGTTAGACGTAAAAAATGGTTTT
>JAIERY010000419.1 GCA_019746425.1 Cytophagaceae bacterium | reverse complement strand
CTTGTTGATACACTTTCGTGAAGTCAACAAGCGGTTTGCTTTTCCTCTTTCAAATACTCAAAGAACGTGATTCATCTTGCGATGACTTTGTTGCTAAATCATCTATTTAGCCTGATATACGTTGTTCAAAACAAATCGTGTCCCCTCTTTAGTTCATCAGGATTTTATAAAAATCCTTATACTTTCCGGAAAGGGATTGCAAAGATAATGGGAGAAATTAAAAACAACAAATAAAATGGAGTAAAATTTTAAATGGAACTATTGGATTATTCTTACATAGAAGCTATAACCAAGACTCTCAGGCCAATACCTTATTTTTAATAATTGTCTGGGTACGGTCAGGACCAACTGAGACTACGTAAACAGGCACTTTTAAAGAATTTTCAAGGTAATTTATATATTCCGATAAAGCGGAAGGAAGCTCGTCAAAGCTTGAAATACCCTCAAGGCTGCAGTTCCACCCTTTTAATACTTCATAAACAGGTTCTATTTCCTCCTCCATCACATCATAGGACAAAATATCGACTTTTTGACCGTTTTTGAGTTTATAATGGGTACATACTTTTATTTCTTTGAAAGAATTGAGAACGTCTGCTTTCATCATCAACAAATGAGTCACGCCATTCAGCATGATTGCATATTTCAAAGCAGGAAGATCAATCCAGCCACATCGCCTTGGGCGCCCTGTAGTCGAACCGTATTCATTCCCTACTTTCCTTAATGTTTCTCCCTCTTCGTTATTTAACTCAGTAGGAAAAGGTCCGCCACCGACTCTTGTACAATAAGCTTTAAATATCCCATACACTTTTCCAATATGACGTGGTGCTATACCCAAACCGGTACATGCGCCGGCAGCCATAGTATTAGAGGAAGTCACAAAAGGGTAAGATCCGAAATCCACATCAAGCAAGGATCCTTGTGCTCCCTCTGCCAAAATGGTTACTTTCTCCTGAATAAATCCATTGATCATATATTCACTATCAACCAGATTAATTCCTTTTAGAAAATTTATAGCGGCAAAAAAATCTTTTTCCAGTTCAGTAAGATCGTATTCGAAATTATAAAACTCAAGAATGGTTTTGTGGGATTGTACCAGTTTATTGTATTTGGACTGAAAGTTTGGAGAAAGAATGTCGCCTACTCTTAACCCTTGCCTTGCAATTTTATCCTGATAAGTAGGTCCGATACCTTTTAAGGTAGAACCGATTTTATTTTCACCTTTGGATTTTTCGTAAGCGGCGTCAAGCAAACGATGTGTAGGAATAATGATCTGAGTTTTTTTAGACAGAAAAAGATTTTTCTTATAATCTACATTATACTTTCCTAAGGCATCAATCTCTTTTTTAAATATGACAGGATCAAGCACCACCCCATTACCAATGATATTTTTTATTTTGGAATGAAAAATCCCTGATGGAATCTGATGAAGAACATGTTTAATTCCGTCAAACTCTAAGGTGTGCCCTGCATTGGGACCTCCCTGGAACCTTGCCACTACCTGATATTGTGGAGCAAGTACGTCTACAATTTTTCCTTTCCCTTCATCTCCCCATTGTAAACCAAGCAATATATCAACAGCCATTTGAAAAATTTAAATTATAGTTTATAGATTATTTTACTTATTAGGAGAAACAATTATTTAGCACTCAATTTGGCCATTGCTTCCTGCTCATTATTGACAATATTGAATATCGCGTTTAATTTTGTAATGATTAATAGTTTTTTTATCTGATCAGAAGGATTAATCAAAACTACTTCTCCGCCTTTATTCCTGAATTTGGTAAGTAAAGTAATCAATACACCTATACCACTGCTATTCATATATCTTACTTCTGAAAGATCTATAGCACATAGAATTACCTGGTCATTGATATTGTCATTGACATGATCTACCAGTTCCAGACCATTTTCTTCGCCAATCAAGTCTCCCTGAAGCTGAATAAAAAGAATATTGCCGTTGACTTTACTGGTATACTTCATAATTATTAACTTTTTTTATTTTCACAATTTTCTTTATTACAGGCTCCGTATAAAATTAAAGAATGATGTAAGACTTTAAAGTTGAGTAAATCTCCTACCATTTTCTGGATATTATAAATACGGGGATCGCAAAATTCAACCACTTTATTACAATCGGTGCAAATCAAATGATCATGTTGCCTGAAACCATAAGATTTTTCGTATTGGGCTAAGTTCTTCCCAAACTGATGTTTGCTTACTAAATCACATTCCACCAGAATATCCAGCGTATTGTATACAGTGGCACGACTTACTCTGTAATTTTTATTTTTCATGCTGATGTAAAGTGACTCTACATCAAAATGTCCTTTACGGGAGTAAATCTCTTCAAGTATCGCAAATCTTTCAGGCGTTTTTCTTAAGCCTTTATTTTCAAGATACGCCGTGAATATTTTCTTAACTTCTGGTAATATTGTTTCGGTAACTGCCATAAACCCCCTCAAAGATACAAAGATAAAATTAAAGTGCTACTTCAGGATTAAAATATTAATTATGAAAAGGTTAGAAGAAAATTATGGGGCAATATCAATTTGCGGAATCAATTCTCCTGACATTAATTACATCACCGACTTTAGCCAATTTCATGATCAACTTATCCAGGTGTTTGGTGTCATGAACAAATAGCATAATATTCCCTTCAAACATTCCATCATTTGTATCGATCGTGATTGAGCGGATGTTAACTTTTAGCTCTGTAGATATTACTTTAGTAATATCATTTATTATTCCTACCCTATCCACTCCTGTAATTTTTAAGCCGGCAAGAAATGCCAGCTCTTTCTGAGAGGTCCATTTAGCTTTTACTACCCTGTACCCATAATTGGACATTAGTTCTATCGCATTGGGACAATTTGTCCGGTGAATTTTTATTCCTTCATTCACTGTTACAAATCCAAATACATCATCTCCAGGTATGG
Source organism: Cytophagaceae bacterium (assembly GCA_019746425.1). GTDB lineage: Bacteria > Bacteroidota > Bacteroidia > Cytophagales > Cytophagaceae > JAIERY01. The sequence goes on along the minus strand of JAIERY010000419.1, from coordinate 2,298 downwards.
GATTGCAACATTTGGCCAGTTTGTAATCAATCTTATCCATGTTATCGCCAATCAACAACATGTTAGAATCAGTTCCTCCGACTTTTCGGGATGGTTCCTGAATAATAGTTCTTGACTCTGTCTGTTCTTTCTTCTCCTGTTTTTTTAATTCTTTAACTTCTGTAAATTTTTTAATGTCTTTAGGATCTATAGTCCCCTTTGCGACATTATAATATAATTCCAGAGGTGTTTTAATATTGAAATGGATCAAAAGCTGATTTAAATTTTCATTATTAAGATCCATTTTTAACTGACTCAGCTTTCTGATCACTATGTCTTTGCCTTCTGCGGCAATTTTTTTCTTTTCTTCTTTCAGCGAATCTTTAATTCTGGTTCTTGCTTTCGAGCTCACTACAAACTTCAGCCAGTCTTCACTCGGACGTTGTTTACTTGAAGTTAGGATTTCTATCTGATCGCCATTTTTTAAAATATAACTTAGGGGAACCAATTTCTGATTTACTTTTGCACCAAGACAGTGCATTCCAATCTGACTGTGAATTTCGAATGCAAAATCAAGCGTGGTTGCGCCATATGGGAGTATCTTTAATTCTCCCTTAGGAGTAAAAACAAATACTTCTTCATTAAAAAGATTTTGCCTGAAATCATCAACGAATTCCAGCGCGGATGAGTCGGCCTGTTCAATCAATTCTCTAACCTTGGTGATCCATCTCTCCAGTCCTGATTGTCCCGCCCCACTGTGCTCTTTATATTTCCAGTGTGCAGCATACCCTTTTTCAGCGATTTCATCCATTCTCGTGGTACGTATCTGAACTTCCACCCACTGCCCCGACTTACTCATGACTGTAGTATGCAATGACTCGTAACCATTGGTTTTAGGAGTGCTGATCCAATCTCTTAAACGATCGGGATTAGGTTTATAAAAGTCAGTAACAATTGAGTAAACTTTCCAGCACGCTGTCTTTTCATTTTCGAGGGAAGTATCTACTATAATTCGTATTGCAAAAAGATCATACACTTCTTCAAAAGGAATATTCTGCTTTTTCATTTTATTCCAGATAGAGAAAATAGATTTTGGCCTGCCCTTTACCACAAAATCGAGGTTTGCCTTTTTTAATTCTCTTTCTATAGGCGAGATAAAATCTTTAATAAATTTATCTCTTGCCGCTTTTGTCTCTTTTATTTTTTCCGCAATGAAATCATAAGTTTCTCTGTCGGTATATTTGAGGTAAAGGTCTTCCAGTTCTGACTTGATTACATATAAACCAAGTCGATGTGCGAGGGGAGCATATAAATAAATAGTCTCAGAAGCAATTTTTAGCTGCTTTTCCCTTGGCATACTGTCAAGGGTACGCATATTATGCAGCCTGTCTGCCAGCTTTATTAAAATAACCCTAACATCGTCTGAAAGGGTAAGGATCATTTTACGGAAATTTTCAGCCTGCTGCGAAGTACCGTAATCAAATACGCCGGAAATTTTGGTAAGTCCGTCAATGATCTGTGCAACCTTATGTCCGAAATCTCTTTCTATTTCTTCAATGTGTATATCTGTATCTTCTACTACATCATGTAAAAGAGCAGCAACAATCGAAGTAGTACCCAAGCCGATTTCTTCGGCGGCAATCTGAGCTACAGCAAGCGGGTGATAAACGTAAGGTTCTCCGGATCTTCTTCTCATCCCTTCGTGGGCGCGAAGAGACGTATTAAATGCCTTTTTTATTACCTTGGCATCGTCATCTTTTAAAATAGGTTTGGCAAGCCTAAGAAGTTTTCGATATCTCTGAATTATCTCCCTTTTCTCTTTTTCGGTATCTACAATCTCCATATCCCAAAATTATTAAAAAAAGGCGTAGAGAATAAACTTTTCCACCTTTTACTTTTGTTACAACGAGCGGTATAACAAAAAGACTTTCAGACATATTTACCACAGAAATAACAACCTGGTAAAAAATTAAATTCTGAAACATATAAAAGCTTTGGTTTTTAATAATTTTTACTAAATTTGCCGACCCAAATTACTTGATAATTCAATGATTTGGGAATTGAATGAAAATAAATCGCCAAATCATTCAATCATTTCATGCGGATGTGGCGAAATTGGTAGACGCACTAGACTTAGGATCTAGCGCTTCACGGCATGGGGGTTCGAGTCCCTCCATCCGCACAATCAAATCAATTGGCAGTAGGCAGTTTACAATAGGTGAGAATCAAACCGCCTGCTGTCAATTGTTTACTGCCAACTTGTTAAAAGCCAAGTAATTATTTAAAAACTTAAAACAAAGCGATCGTGGAAATTACATT
>JAIERY010000006.1 GCA_019746425.1 Cytophagaceae bacterium | reverse complement strand
TGTGAAATTCTTCCTGTTTAGATTGGAGAAATTATTTGCCTAATGAGGTTACTCCCCAGAAAATAAATGTGATCCAAAAAAGAGGCTGTCTCAAAAGTCAAATTTTTGAAAAATCAGCTTCGAAAATTTTAATAAAAACAAAGAAAAAAAATGAGGGGCCGCCCTTTTGAGACAGCCCCTTTTTCTATATCATTCTATTAATTAGATCTTAGTAATTTGTTCCAGCCTGGATCATTGCGCAACGGAAACCGATTGTCGCTGTGCAGGAATCTTCAGCAAGGTATCTTCTTGTTCCAGGAGACATCCAGTATGCAACATCTTTCCATGAACCACCTTTGTAAACTCTTACGTGGTCATCGATCAATGACTGGAATCCGGCTTTGTCATAACCTTTTGCTTCATCCAGGAAACCGTTTCTTCTAAGAGGGTTAAGATCATCAACATCCTGGAATGAAAGCGGACGATAAACATCATATACCCACTCGTTAACATTTCCTGCCATATTGTAAAGACCGAAGTCATTTGGAGGATATTCGTAGATATAAGTAGTGATCATTGCACCGTCATTCAATTTACCAGCGATACCCGCATAGTCACCTCTGCCTCTTTTGAAGTTTGCAAGGAACATACCCATTTGTTTTCCATATGGATTTCTTAATGCGTGACCATCCCAGGGGTAAAGTCTTTTGTGTGTCTGGTTTTCATCTAACCACTGATTTCCGATCAAAGCCTGAGCAGAATATTCCCACTCTGATTCGGATGGAAGTCTGTAGTTTGGAAGAACGATACCAGACTCGAGAGGAATTCTTCCTCCGCCTTCCGGCACATCCATTCCTGCATCCTGCGCAAGTTGGTTGTTAACTACTTTCGTTCTCCATAGACAGTAGTCGTTTGCCTGAATCCAGTTAATTCCCACTGCAGGAAAATACCTGAAACCAGGATATCTTAAATAGTGATCAACGTATGGATCGTTGTATGCAAGCTCAGATGCCCAAACTGTAGTGTCCGGAAGAGCTGATTCGTAAAATTCCTGAGAAGAATCTCTTTGAATGTAGAACAGATACTCAAGCCAGTGTACGTTGGCAATTTCTGTTTCATCCATGTAGAAAGATGCTACTGTTACTGTTCTTTCCACGTTGTCTCCTGATTTAAGAAGATCCTCTTCGAAAGAACCAAGTACAGTTCTGCCACCTTCAATGTATACAAGGTTTGGCCCTTCGGGCTGACCTGCGAAATCGGCTACCTGAAAGCCGTTTTCTTCATTGTAAGCAAGACCGGTTACGGTGCTGGACCCACCCGGATCAGTGCTTGTAGGGTTTCCTTTTCCGCCGCAGCTGCTTAGTAATGCCGCTCCAATAACGAGAAAGGAGATCCCTTTGAAAACTCTAACGATTTTTTTCATAACCCTGATTAATTAATAGATACTAAGTCCAAAATAGTTTGCTAAGATAAATAAAATCAAAATACAATACAAGATTTTAGAAAAATTATATAAGATATTTTAATAATACTATTTCAGTAATCACTAAATAATAACGGCCAATTGATTACCGATAGTATGAACGCTCATACGCACACTTTCTGAAAATGTTATTATTTTAATTTACAGGCAGTTTCCGGAATTGTATTTTATAGCTACATCAAAGGTATAAAAAGCCGGATTTCAGTAATTAACGAAGACCCCATGCTCCGGAGTTTTCATTTTTTGAAGAAAAGTCTTTCTTGTATTATATTGCGGGAAATTTACCTTAAAATTGCGGCAGTAAAGAATTAACTTGCGCCCTCAGATTTCAAATCATAATATTTAATTATACATGGAGATAATCAATTTTATCGGCAGCAAAATAGAGATGATCTATATTGTTATCCTGTCTGTTTTTGTAGGGGTGGAGCTAATTGGCAAGGTTCCGTCTGTTTTGCATACACCTTTGATGTCGGGAGCAAATGCTATACATGGAGTTGTCATTGTAGGAGCGATTATTGTAATGCTTAACACTGACCCCGACAACTATACATCTCTGGTTCTTGGTTCCGTTGCAGTTATTCTTGGAACTTTGAATGTAGTGGGTGGATTTGTTGTGACCGACAGAATGCTGGAAATGTTCAAGAGGAAAAAAAGATAATCAGAACATCAACTAGTTATTTAAAACTTAATAAGGGAAAATTTTTAATATGAATACCGAATATATTCTCGCCATAATTTACCTCGTTGCATCCGTTACATTTGTAGTAGGATTAAAGATGCTCAGTCATCCTGACTCTGCCAGAAAAGGAAACCTGGTCGCAGCGTTCGGCATGTTTTTGGCGATTGCAGGGACGATAATGTTTCCCAGAGGAGAAAAAGAGATAAGTGGTTTAATATATGCATTGATCGCAGGCTCCATTGTTATTGGAACAGTGGTAGGCTGGATGACAGCCCAAAAAGTTAAAATGACTAAAATGCCTGAGCTTGTATCCTTATTTAACGGGATGGGGGGAGCATGTGCGGCTGCTATTTCTATTATAGAGTATTCTCATTATGCCGGTAAGGAAAATATGGAATTGTCTGTAGCTACTATTATGGCCGGACTTATCATAGGTACAGTTTCTTTTTCAGGAAGCATTATCGCTTTCCTCAAACTGAACGGCACCATGAATAAACCGGTTAGGCTTCCCAGCTACAATATTATTAATACCATTATGATGATAGCAGTATTCGTTCTGGGAGCTTTTATCGCTTTGGGTGGGGAAAAGAATGCATTCCTGATGTATGCTACTTTTGCGCTGGCTCTGATTTATGGAATTATGTTTGTAGTTCCTATTGGCGGCGCAGATATGCCGGTAGTAATTTCTCTGCTTAATTCTTTCACGGGTCTTGCTGCTGCTTTCGGCGGATTTTTATATGGAAACCAGGTAATGCTAACAGGAGGTATTCTTGTTGGTTCTGCAGGAACCTTGCTTACCCTGGTAATGTGTAAGGCGATGAACAGGCCATTGCAGAATGTAATCTTTGGCGCCTTTGGTGGAGGTTCTGCTGCAGGGCCAAAAGGAGATTCTGACAAAGGTTCTATCAAAGATATTTCTGTAAGCGACAGCGCTGTGCTTATGAACTATGCGAAGAAAGTAATTATTGTTCCGGGCTACGGATTAGCAGTAGCACAGGCGCAGCACGTTATTCATGAGCTTGAAAATTTACTGAACGAAAGAGGAGTGGAAGTAAAATATGCTATTCACCCTGTGGCAGGAAGAATGCCCGGGCACATGAATGTACTTCTTGCAGAATCGAATGTCGATTATTCCAAATTAGTGGAAATGGAAGAAATCAATCCTGAGTTTGCTACTACAGATGTAGTGGTGGTAATCGGCGCAAATGATGTTGTAAATCCTGCAGCCAAAACAGACCCTTCTTCTCCTATATATGGCATGCCGATTTTAGATGTAGAAAATGCGCAGCATATCATAGTAAATAAAAGAAGTATGAATGCTGGATATGCAGGTATAGACAATGATCTGTTCTACAATACCAAAACCAGCATGCTTTTCGGTGATGCTAAAAAAGTTTTGACAGAACTGGTGACAGAATTAAAGAGCATGAACTAAGTTCTTAACAACAACATTAAAACGTAACAGCTAAAGCAGGAGCCGCTCCTGCTTTTTCTTTTAAATAAATTCATTTATATGGATCATCCGTGGTCAGATAAAAAAATTATTGAACATTGCCGGTTATTGTCAGACAGTTATTGCTTCTGGACTAAAAATGAGATTATTGATTCAGCCCTGGATGACGAATCTCTTTCTTTTTTAATGTATCACTCTTCATTTGTCATAGTCTCTCACAACACATTGCCTGATCCTGTTTTTAACTATGCAAACATGAAAGCGCAGGAGTTATGGAAAACAGATTGGGATCAATTTATAAAAACGCCTTCACGGCTTTCTGCCGAGCCGATAGAAAGCAACGAAAGACAAAAGTTATTAAGTGAGGCCGCAAAGAACGGATTCATATCCAATTACAATGGAATAAGAATATCAAGCGTTGGAGAAAGATTTAAAATCATGGATACGATTCTCTGGAATGTAATCGACGGAAGGGGAAATTACCATGGTCAGGCTGCTCTATTCAGCAAGTATGAGTTCTTGTAATTGAATTGCAGCTTAAAAGATTATTTATTATTACACAAAATTTTAGCATGTCTTATGCGTATCATGTATTTTGATAAAATCTCTGCCTCTTTTTTTATTAATTAATACCCCTCGATCTATCTCTTTGTCTAAAATTTTTAAAAACGGACATTCTTAAAAAAGGCCTTTCAATGCAAAAAATCGAATATTTGTTTAAAAAAAGCTTATAATGTTATCCACATCGTACATGTGTTATAACATATATAAATTTGCATTTTATTCATAAACGGCTAACTTTAAGGCAAAACCTGCGTAAAGACACTAGGATTTTTTAACCCCCTAAAAAATTTGAGACAAAAGTTATCCACATTAGCCCTCCTTATCTTTAGCTTAATTATAAGTATAGAAAACGTAAAAGGAAGTCACCTTGTCGGAGCTGACATAACTTATACTTGCACAGGAGCAAATACATATAGATTTACTTTAAGTCTTTATCGTGAGTGTGCCAGCGGCGCTTTACTTGAACCAATTTATACTATTAACTATAGTTCTGTTTCATGTAATCAACAAGGATCTTTTGAGGTTTTTCCAATAAGTGGCACAGGCGGAGAAATTAGTCCGGTATGCCCAACAGTGCAGAGTCAATGTACAGGCGGCGCTTCTCCAGGTGTTCAAAAGTTTGTTTACGAAGGCACCGTCACTTTGCCCCAGCAATGTACAGACTGGATTTTTGGTTTTAGAGAGTGTAATAGAAATTTTGGAATTAATACTATTGTTGCTCCCGGTCAGAAGTGTTTGTATGTCGAAGCAAGAATGAACAACGTACTTGCTCCCTGCAACAGCTCTCCTACTTTTTCAAATGACCCGGTAGCATTCATTTGTGCAGGGCAAGATGTGAAAGTAAATGCAGGAGCAATTGATCCTAATAACGATCTTTTAAGATTCAGCACTGTTACGCCTAAAATCAGCAAGGACTCAAATGTTGTTTACATATTAATAAGAGCATAAAATAGTATACATATTGGAAATAATTTGTATATTTGAGAATGCACAAAAAAGATGGAAGA
>JAIERY010000125.1 GCA_019746425.1 Cytophagaceae bacterium | reverse complement strand
TTATCAGGGCCAACTATTGAAGGACCAGACCAAACATAAGAAGTAGCTCCGCTTGCGGTCAGAGTCATGGTTTTGCCCGGACAGTTATCACCGTTAGCAGTAATATTGATTGCTAATGGAGTAACATTTACTGGAATAGAAACAGAGTTACTGCAGCCATTAGAATTTGTACCCGTGACAGTATATACAGTATTAGAAAGTGGAGTGTTAGTTACATTCGCACCTGAACCAACAAAGCCATTCGTGCCAACCCATGAATATGTTCCTCCAGTATTTACACCTGACGCAGTCAGATTAACAGGATTTCCCTGACAAACCGGGTTAGGATTTGCAGATGCTAAAATAGCAGGAGAAGGAGCGTTAGTTTCATAAATTGCAGTCAGAGTTCTGGTTAACGTTGGCGTTCCATCTGTGAATGTAGCTGTAATAGTATAAGGCCCAGTATAAGAAGGTACAACTACTCTTGTTTTATAGGGCCAATTAATATCAGAAGGAATATTTAATCCTGTAACATTGCCTGGATTCCATTTTACTGATGAAAGTGGATTTTCTGTATTAAAAAAAAGGACTACTGAACCAGACAAACATTTAATAACGCCTGCTTGATAAACCAATGCCAATGGCATATTAATTTCTCCCATTGTAGTTCCAAATTTTTGAGAACCTTGTTCAATTCTTAGATGGAAATAATCTGCCTCAGCTAAAGCCCCGGGGTTTAATCCATTACTACTTTTAAAAAAAATATATTTTTTCCCCTTTCCAATACCGGATTTACTGGAAGGCTCTTCTCGATCTGATCCTCCTTTATAAGTAAGAGTCACAATGCTTCCATTTCCTAATCTATATTGTAAAATTGCTTTATGACTTCCAGCATTTCCAGAAATTACATTTATTTCAGCAGGAATACTGAACTTGCCCGGAAACAATAATGTAGTATCAGCGTCATTCCAAATATTTGGCTTATAGCTTTTACTAGCTCTTAATTTTAAAATTTCGGTTCCAGCTTGTGTAAAATTGGAAATAAATATTAAAAGCAGCATTGCTGTTAATCGGTTAAGAAATATTTTTTCATATTTAAAACTATTTTGTTTCTAATTGTTTGTGCTTATATCTTTCAACTCTTCTATCTATATCTTTAATCGGATATTTTAAACCTATGAATAATTGTAAATTGTTTCCATTCGAAGTTACTATTTTAGGGTAAACTTGTTTAACTCCATTATTTATTTGGTATGTTAACTCTGACTGGGAGACTGAACTGAATCCTAAGGAGTAATATAAAGATAAATCCAAAATGAAGCTCTTTACTATTAAGAATTCAATATTTACACCACTTTCAAAAAGCGGCATGGTCTTTTTTAATTTAATATAAGTTTGAGTGTAACTTATAGTATCAATTGATCCTGATGTTGAATCAATAATTTGCCTTTTTGAAATTATTGGAGAACCAAGATTGTTTATAAGCAACAATCCCAAAGACGGTGTTATAAATATTTTATTTTTTTTAAGATGAAATTTGTTTTGTAATCTAATAGGCAAAGACCATCCTTTTATACTGCCACCAATAGAAACTTCTTGATTATAAAATTGCTCATTAGACTCATACCCGAAATTATATTTGTAAATACCTGATTCAAAAAAGAAATTATTTTTAACTTTTGCAGAAACATTTAATCCCCATGATCCGCCAATAGTATTCAAATTCCCATATTGACTTTCTCTATATCTTGGATAGCCCAAAGTAGGGCCAAGCTCAAATCCAATAAATATTTGTCTTTGGGCAAGTGCTTCAACTGAAAAGCATGTAAATATTATCAATATAATTTCTCTAAATCTCATTGTATTTTTGTTTCTTCCAGAATTTTTTAATAGGCGTCTTAAAACCTAAAAACAATGAAATAAAGCTACCTTGAGAAACATAGGTGTTATTTATACTTTGCAAAGTATAATATTCAATATCCTTTAAGCCGATGTTACAGATCAAATCCAGCGTTATAAAGCTTTCTTTAAATACTAATATTTCCATTCCTAAAGAAGCTTGCAAACCCCAATTACGCTGGTTATGAATACTTGAATCGTTTACAATTTGATTCATAGTTATTAATGAATCACTATTGCTAAATTTTTCCTTTGTATTCATATAACTAATACCAGTACTTTGATTAAGAAATATTCTCTTTCCTATTTTAGAATTTCCTAAAAGATCTGTCCTAAGATTTACTCCAAAATTCCAATAAAAATAATCTACACCAACATATTCTACTCCAGATGATGAATTATATTTTACTCCCAAAGCAATGTGTTCAATGCCTGACCTTAAAGCAATGTGTTCGTTAAATCCTCCATGAAAATAAATTTCTTGTGCGAATGATATTCTCCCTTTAAAAAAATATTCTTTATTAATTATTCTTTCTTGAACCATGGTTTTAACAGGCCCTAGCCTTAATCCAAATAAAAGGCCTTCCTGGGCATTGCAAAAATTAATTGTAAATATTGCAATTGATAAGAAAATGTATTTATAACAAAGCATATGGAATAATTTCATACAATTTATATTAAATGCGATTGACCTCAGAAAGTCAATCGCATTTTTAAATTAATATCCATATGAAATTCCATCCAGCACAACAGTAACCGGAGCATTAAAATTATCATCGCATCCATCAAGCTTGAATGTATATTCGGAGCCTACAGCGTATTTTGAAAGCGCTCTTCCACCAGCATAAATCCTGCCTTCAAATGTACCATTTGGATTTGCCACGAGCTTGTTATCACATTGCTGTATATAAGTGAGGTAAGGATGTGTACCTAATACTTCTTCCTGGCATTTCTTCTTGTACTTATAAGTCCAAATACCTTCAATATAGGTATCCGCCTTTTGCCATACCTGCGGTAAAAATCTATCTTTAGCCATTCTTTTCATATACTTGAATTCTGAGTGTAGTGAAAAGAATATTCCGGCTCTTTGATAAACATGTTTTGCGTCATGCTGATAATCCCACCATTCACTTTCAGGTTTTCCCTCATCCATTCCTACATTAAAATATTTTTCTCTGCTAATTGCTTTCCGCTTTTTAGCTCCTTTTTCTTTGCACTTTGGCTTTTTCTTAGCTAAAGCAAAACTTTCATCATAGCTCCCTTCATCTAAATATAAAACTTCTTCGTCTATCGAATAAATTTTTATCTTTCCGCTTGATAAATCTTTATTCTCTAATAAAACCATATTTGCATCATTTACTTCTCCAAGAACATAAATTAATTCCTCAACAAAATCTATTTTGTAAGCTTTACTTCCGATTTGAATGATATTCTTTTCATTAAGAATTGAAGCAAGTAGTGGAACATCAATCAAGGTGTCTTGGCTGTTTTTCATTTGTGGGTTTGATGTAAGTCTTGCAGTAGAATTTGCTTGTCCTTGTTCAAAGGAAATAAAATTCTCATATTCTTCAACGGAACTAAAAGCTAGTCGCCCATTGTGGACAGTTACTCCTTCTGAAATTTGATTAGGAACTTCGATCTGCTCCTTTTTGCAAGCATAAAAAAGCACAGCTCCAAATAAGTAGGAAACTGAAGGACATTATAAAATTTTTCATTGTTATAGATGTTGAGTTTATAATAAAAATTTATTGTTTATCGAAAATATAAAAGGCAGTGAAACTATTTCTTCTGTTTTTAGCATGCAAATTTTTTCGACGAATGAAGAATTATTCTTAGAATGATTCTATTTGATAAAAAAATATTCAACAAATGTGGATAACTCAATTATAGACTCTTTAAGTATTGCCTATAAAACCCTCTCTGGGGGATGACGCTCAAGACTGAACTTGTATTTACAGCATTGCGTCTAAAGCGGGTGGCGAGTCCCCTTCTACCTTCACCTGCTTCAGTTTCGGAACAATAGATCTAAACGCCAATCTGTCATCCTTGATTGAAACTGGTTCATCATACATAGGCAGGAATAACTGTTTCTACTTGATCTTTTTTACACGCATAAAAAATTACAGAGCATATTATCAATAAGCCCAGGGACAGAAATACTTTTTTCATATTCATTTTATTTTTGGAAAAAATTAAAAATTGAAGGTCAAAAATATTTTAAAATAATCACTTGTCAAAGTGGCTTAGTCGAATTCACCTAAAAATTATATAAAAGCATCGTAAATTATAGCCATTTCATCGCCTTTTGTAACTTTTAAAAATTTTAGTCCTATTCAGCTTAACTGTTTTTCAATTAAAAATCTCTACACTGAAAGTACAGAGATTTGGAAAAGAAAGAATGAAATCCTGCTGGCGCGGGGTGCGCCAAGAAGGAACGACGTAAGTCGTTTCATGCTCTAGAATAGATGATGGTAGTTCCATCATTAACGACTTACAGGAGTTATTAATAAATCGCCCTGCGGTGCTGGACTGGTAACGGTTTGGTATTGAACGGTCAGGGAAAATTCAGAAAGGAGTCAGATATGGGTAAAGGAGATGAACGAAAGTGAACCTTCGATGAAGTGTCGAGAAAGCGTACTTACTGTCAAAACCACTGCGATCGTGCGTGCAATGGGATAAGTATAGCGATGACCTGTTTATTGGCTATACGGCAGTCATCATTAAGGAGGTATGAACTTTACACAGGCTATTGTACGGAACTTGAGAGATCCTTTGGTGATCAAAGAAGTCGAGGCATCAAACGAAGTCGGATGAAGTCATAGTAGTGATGAAGCTTAGGGAAACTTAAGAAGAGCGAAGGGCTTCACATATATGTGATCGTTAACAGGCCAACCTGAAAGGGGATGAACTTATGAGGAGAGTGTATATGAAGAGCCGTGTAATGCGAGAGTATTACGCACGGTTCTGTGAGGGGTTTGGAGTGAAATTACCCTTACCTACTCGACTTTGTAACGCATGTCCAAGAATTTATAGAATAGTACGCGTTACAAACACGCACCAGCGGATTAGTATTATCTAAAGGGTATTTATATACGAGATTAAGGTGTCAATCAATTTATAATTTGCAGCCAGCCTGAATGCTCTTTGCTATTTATTCTGATTACAAAAAAATAGATTCCATCCGGGCAACCTGTCCCATTCCAATTATTTTTGTAATCATCGTTTTTATAAATTTTTTGTCCCCACCGGTTGTATATTTCCAGTCGCGTATCT
>JAIERY010000034.1 GCA_019746425.1 Cytophagaceae bacterium | reverse complement strand
GATATCGCCGCCGCGGTTACTTTCGAAAAAGGTAGCCTGCTTTTTTTTCAATTCATTTTCCTGGGCAAGCAGGTTTTCTTTACTGCCACTTTTTCCCAAAGTATAAACATGAGGGTGCTGACAAAAAATCAGGTAATTGTCTGTTTGTTTTTTATCCTCATCAGCAAGATCGCGGTTTTCTATTTTGGTTTGTATAACCTGATTAAACAGGGAGGTTTGAAAATCCCAGGCATCTTTATATTCGACCAGACCGAGATTTTTATAAATGACTTTCTTATTTTTAACCACTGGTTTTTTCTATCAAAATATGGCTTAATTTAGTAAAAGTTTAGCTTAATTATATACATGATTAATATGATTGCATGATTAAGAAAAATTACAAAAAAATTACTACCACAATTTCAGGAAAGCAGGGCGAAGATCTGGCTGCTTCTTATATGAAAGATAAGGGTTTTGAAGTGCTTATCAGAAATTACCGGAGCGGAAGGGCGGAGATAGATCTTATATTGAAGAAAGAAAACCTAGTAGTTTTTGCTGAAGTTAAGCTCAGAAAGAAAACATCCTATGGGCTTCCCGAGAATGCGGTAGATGAAAGAAAAGAAGAATTGATACTGGACGCTGCTGAAAATTATATTTTACAAAATGACTGGAGAGGGGAAATAAGATTTGATATCATTTCCATTACAGGTAAAAATGAAATTGAGCATTTTGAAGATGCATTTGGATAAACTTTCAATAAAAAAATAAGTTATTAGAAGGTATTTTAATTCAGGGCGCTTTGAATATATTTGTTAAGATTTTTTCCGCCAACAGGGTTATTCACCCATTATTCATCATTTATTAAATTATTTATTATGACAGCACTTTATCCATTGAAGTTCAAAACCATTTTCAAAGACAAAATCTGGGGCGGAAATAAAATCAAAACCATTTTGGGGAAAGACTTCAGTCCTCTGCCCAATTGCGGTGAAACCTGGGAAATATCCGGGGTGAAAGGGAATGAATCTATTGTGGCAGATGGTTCGCTGGCCGGGAAAAGTCTTCCTGATCTGATAGATGAATATAAAGGAAAACTGGTAGGAGAAAGTTTATATAAAAAATTCGGAAACGAATTTCCCCTCCTGATAAAATTTATTGATGCCAATGATGATCTTTCTATACAGGTGCACCCTGATGATGCGCTGGCAAAGAAGCGTCATAACTCATTTGGTAAAACAGAGATGTGGTATATTTTTCAGGCGGATAAGGGAGCGACTTTAAATTCAGGATTCAGTAAAAAGGTAGATAAAGAAACCTATCTGAAGCATCTTAACAATAATACTCTTGATGAAATATTGAATTTTGAAAAAGTGGAAGTAGGGGATGTGTACTTTTTACCAGCGGGGCGTGTGCATTACATCGGCAAAGGAGTTTGTCTTGCAGAGATTCAGCAAACCTCTGACATTACTTACAGAATTTATGATTTTGACAGAGCCGATGATAAAGGCCAAAAAAGAGAATTGCATACCGAACTGGCTGTAGATGCCATCGACTATAATTTTTATCCAGAATACAAAAGCAAATATACTCCCAGAGCAAATGAAGCGGTTAAAATAGTTTCCTGCCAATACTTCACCACTAATCTTATTGACTTTGACAGAGAACTTGTAAGAGATTATTCATCTTTAGACTCTTTTGTGATATACATTTGTGTAGAAGGCGCAGTAAAATTATCTTACAATAACTCTTCTTATTCTTTCAAAAAGGGGGATTCCATTTTATTGCCTGCGGAAATTAAAAATGTAAAACTTACTCCGGCAGGAAAAACTAAGCTGCTCGAAGCTTCTGTGCAGTAGGTAAGTTTTTACCGGCTTTAGATAGTATAGTTCCGCGATTTGCGCATAAAAGGTTATTTATCAAGTTAATAAATTGTTAACTTTGTAATCCATTTCAACCTTTATGCAAAAACTCAAATACTTCTACCAGCTTCTTAAAAACAAGTGGATTAAATTTCTCGAACGCTTTCAGGGTTTAGGTCCCGCAGCTCCGCTGGTTTTTATGGTAGTCTTCGCTTTGATGATATTCTTTACTTCAAGGCTTATTCTCAATATCATTTACCTAGACCGTGTTTTACAGGAGCCGCAGTTTTACCTGATGTATCTTTTTGGAATAAGAATGGATATGATTGTGATCTGCTATTACCTGTCTCTTCCGACTTTGTTTTTCTTTCTGCTTCCTAAAAAGACAAACTCCTATTTAAAATATTTCTGGATTTTTTACCTTACGTTTTTCATTGACGTAGCTTTCTTTATGGAAATGGCTACGTATCCATTTCTCAAAGAATATGATTTAAGACCCGATGCCATTTTTGTAAGATACCTGCAGCACTACAAAGAGGTACTTGGCACTGTCTGGACCGCAAACAAATCTGACATACTGATCACGTTTACTTTATTGTTTTTCGTTCACCGTCTTGCATGGGCTTCCTTTAAAAAACTGGTAAATGAATACAGGCCAGTGAAATGGTATTACAGAACAGGATTGATTCCGATACTGGCTGTCTTGATCTTCCTCGGTGCAAGATCAAGCCTGAAACCAAGACCTGCTAATATCAGCAGCGCTTCTTTTTCGGAGAAAAGTAAACTGGTGAATGAAATAACTTTAAATTCTACTTACTCTGTTTTCTATGCGGTAACAAGATTAGTAGAAGAAAAAGATCCTTCGGCGATTTACGGAAACATGGAAGAAAAAGAAGTATTCAGCCGTGTGAAAAAAAATACTTTAATTAGAGAAGAATATTTTACTCCTTCTGAAATTCCGTTCCTGCACAAGCAGGTTTCTCCTTTCAAAAGAGAAAGACCATTAAATGTCGTGATTGTGCTGGAAGAAAGTCTTGGCGCTGAATATGTAGGTGCATTGGGCGGACTGCCGCTTACGCCTAACCTGGACAGGCTGAGCAAAGAAGGTTTATTCTTTACTAATTTATATTCTACCGGAACAAGAACAGTGCGCGGCATTGAAGCTACTATTGCAGGCTTCCTTCCGACTCCCGGAAGCAGTGTCGTAAACCTGGGTCTTTCCAAAAATGATTTTTTTACAGCAGGAGAATTATTTAAAAAACACGGATACACTACGGAATTTATTTATGGAGGAGAGAGCAACTTCGATGAAATGAGATCTTTCTTCCTGGGAAATGGATTTACCAATATTTATGACCTACCTACATTTAAAGATCCGGTTTTTGAAGGAGTGTGGGGTGTATCGGATGAAGACCTGATGAGGAAGGCGCATGAAGTTTTTTCTTCGCATGGCGACAAACCTTTCTTTGCGGTGGTGTTGAGCACCAGCAATCATTCGCCTTTTGAATTTCCTGATGGGAGAATACAATTACATGAGCAGTCAAAGGCTCATGTGCATAATGCCATGAAGTATGCAGACTATGCTATCGGACTTTTATTTGACCTGGCAAAGAAATCGGATTATTATAAGAACACCATATTTCTTGTGTTAGCCGATCATAATACGCGTGTGTTCGGCGATGATTTTGTGCCTGTTCATAAATTTCATATTCCTGCATTGATGATTGGCCCGGATGTGCCGGCGAAAGCTTTTGACAAGGTGGTAAGCCAGGTGGATCTGCTTCCCACTATTCTTCACTTCAGCGGACTTGCCACTTCTCATCCTATGGTAGGAAGAAACCTGATGGAGCTCCCTGAAAATGATCCGGGACGAGCGATTATGCAGTATGGGAATAACTACGGCTATCGGGTGGGAGACACAGTGGTTGTTTTAAAACCGCATCTTGAACCCAAAGCATTTATCTACAACAAAGAAAAGAAACTGGTGCCTTGCCAGCTGAATGATGAGATGTATAAAGATGCGCTGGCGCATTCTTTACTGCCATGGAATCTGTATGAGAGTAAGAGGTATAGGGTTGATTAATAGTTGGAAGGTTCTAAGGTTGAAATATCATTGTTAACAAGCACCTTGTTTTTTATTTCCAAAGCATCATTTTTAAATTCTGAAAACTCCACGTCAATTTCTGACATAGGAATAAGTGCCGGAGTTCCAAATTTTTTGATATTGGTTTTCATTAATGTTTTTGCAATAAAATTCTTTGGCTTTAAAAAGCCATCTATATCATTAATTTTTATTACAATTAATTCCATGTTCATTCCACGATCTATTTCAATCCTCTCAATATATTTCCATTCTATCCAGCCGCAAAAATTGCTGAATGTATAAATTCCTTTTGCGCTTATAATGACGCTGGGCTTATTTAGAAATTGTCTGAATAAAGAATAAGCGCCAAAAATAATAAGTGATAAAAATATCAAAGTAAATAGTTCAGACTTTAGGTTGATGTAAACCAGGAAAACAATACTTATTAAAATTGTGCATGTATTTATGATGATGGCATTTCTTCTTCTAAAAGCACTTCTATAATATTTTCTTGTAAAATCTATGTTTTCGTCTAGCGGAGCTTTCATAATTACTATTGATTAATGTTCTCCTACGGATCCTATGCCTGGTAAAATTAATAAAAAGAACATATCTTCTGGTACGAACGATAATTAAAAACAAAACTGGTTCGAACGTCCTCGTTCGGATCAGTTTTGTTTTGCAGTGCATTTAACTGCTAAAGCCCATACAAATGGCACGAACGGGGACGTTCGCGGCAGAAGAAGACAATTATTTACTTCAATTTCCTATATTTACATACAAAGCTAGTTTATGGGAGTACAAATATTAACAATTGAAGAATTTAATCAATTCAAAGAAGAATATCGGAGAGATATTCAAGCGTTAAAGGCCTTACTCTCTTCTTCCGGAAGCATCAATGAAAAATGGTTGAAGACTAATGCTTTCATGAAAAAATTTGGCATCAAATCACGCGATACTTTACAAGGAATGAGAGCCAGGAAAGAGGTAAATGCAAAACAAAAAGGTAGGACTTGGTACTACGATGCAGAAAGCTATTTGCCTTCTTAACATTTAGAACTTTTCAATAATTTTATTTGTGATTTTAATAAGTCAATGAGTTCTTGTTGTGATTTTATTTTCTCATCGCGGATCTCAATATCTTTTTTCAGCAATATAACTTCCATATTCTCTGATCCTTCACGGGAGGATTGAGTTCGGTTTACGCTCAGGGCTGATTCAATTC
>JAIERY010000181.1 GCA_019746425.1 Cytophagaceae bacterium | reverse complement strand
ACAAAATTGACAAAAAAAACGGGGTAGAAGAAATTTACCCCGTTTTCCTTACAATTTTAGTCGGACAATAATGATAATTTATAGAACTTGCACCCATAAAACCAGTCATTTATGAAAATAATAGCTTTCCTTTTCGCTTTGTTTTTATTTGCAGCATCTAATTTAAATGGTCAGAGTCAGAGCACAGCAGGTGATGATTTATTTAATGCAGATATCATTTATACCATTGATATTAATTTTTCTCAGGCAAATTACTGGACACAACTTCAAAACAATAAGTCATTTGATGATGCTAATGATACTTCAACTTACATTCCTGCTACTGTTATCATTAATGGGATTTCCTTGGACTCTGTAGGAATACAATTCAAAGGAAATTCTTCTTATTACAATTATCCCTCCAATAAAAAACCATTCACGCTTTCATTCAATGAATATTTACCCGGTCAGGAATATGACAATCTTAAATCTATAAACCTTAACAATCTCTATCAGGATCCAACCTTCATGCGGGAAAAATTATTCCTGGATTTTCTCAATGAAAAAGGTTTGTATGCGCCAAGAGCTAACTATGCAAGGTTATATATAAACGGCAGTTACTGGGGATTATATCTGATGGTGGAAAGGGTAAATAAAACATTTTTGAAAGACAGGTTCATCCTCAACACCGGTAATCTTTTCAAAGGAGACAGAGGCACGAGCGCTTGCGCGTATTTAACTTATTATACGGGCATGACCAACTATTACAATTGCTATGAATTAAAAACGAATGAGACTGCAAATGATTGGTCGGATTTGATTGATCTTACTTATCAGATTAATAACACCACCAATGCTCAGTTTCGGGATTCTGTAGAAGCAGTGATGAATACCAATTCCTTTATCGGCGCATGGGCAGCTTATAATCTATTCATCGATTTTGATTCTTACCCTTACAGGTTTGTACACAACTATTACCTCTATCACAATCCGATAACAAATAAATTTGAATGGATTGTTTGGGACGCAAGCACCGCTTTCGGTCTGGATGTACCCGGAACAATTTCCCAGATAGAAAATACAAGCGTGCTTTACCTGGAATCTCCTCAAAGCAACCGACCATTATGTCAGCGTATGCTTGCTGACAATATTTACAAAGATAGTTATCTGAAATATGTATGTTCATTTGCCAACAATGACTTTCTGCCTTCAGTGCTTAATCCAAAAATTGACTCCTTATATAATCGCATAAAGTTCTATGTCTATGCAGACGCAATGAAGATGTATTCTAATACAGACTTTGATAACAATATTAATGCCCCCAACGGGAGCATACCAGGTCTTAAATCTTTTATCGCTAACCGAAGTACTAGTGTATTAAATGAATTGGCTTCTCTTGGCTATACAGGATGTCCTCAAATCATAGCAGGTATTAGCAAAAATAATTCATCTGATATCCAAAATATAACTATCTTTCCGAATCCTTCCGCTAATGAAATAACCATTAATCTTGAATCACCAAAACAATTCGAAGCCGCGCTGTATAATGCGCTTGGAGAGCTATTGATAAAAGTAATGGATCAAAAGCAAATAAATATTTCCGGTTTGCCTTCGGGAATTTACTATCTGAATATTAAACAAGGCGATAATTTTTACTCTCAAAAAATAATCAGAGAGTAATCTTATAAGAAGAATGGGATAAGTAACGGAATTTAGTGTTTACTGAATTTTATCGTTTTAAAACACGTACCTTTCAGTAAATATAGATCCTGCCATATTCTTCACTGCTGGTTTCTTAAAAATTTTATTTTCAAGATTAGTAAGTATTACATAAAAAAACCAAATTGGTTCCTATCGCTTTCTGGCAATTAGTCTTTGTTTGAAAAAAGAACTCCGAAGAAGGAGTTCTTTTAGACTTGAAATCGTGATCTGTTAAATAGCTATTGCTTTATTATCTTTAATGAGTCAAATCTGTTCTGTTCGAAATTAATCTTTATGATATATGTTCCCGGAGTATAGGAAGAAATGTCAATTTCAGTATCCGAATTCCCGGGAACGATACTTACCGGTATTTCTTCCAATATTTTTCCTGATTGATTGTAAATAGTTATCTCTACTGCAGTTTCTTTAGAAAGATCAGTATTAATTAATAACTTATCCTTGGTAGGATTAGGATAGACTTTTATTCCGGAAGATGTTTTTATAAAATTCTGCACTCCTGTAATAGTAAGACCATTGTTTACAGAAATAAAATCCCAGGAAGCAGTAAAGGGAGATGCGCCCTTTGAAGAAGATGTAATTCCCACCGCTAATGCTTTTGTAGGGCTTTGAAGAGCTGTCAATAATGGCCCGCTAAGCGTTATAGGAGTTCCTAAAGGAGTCGCCTCTTGGTCATCAGCGGCATAATAAGGCTGAACTGTTCCAGCAGAAGGATCAACATATAGATAGAGATAAATAAAAGAAGAAGGAATGCTGCTAAAGGAATATTGCATACTGTCCGCAACTCCTCCATTTTCGTAAATTACTTGCATACCTCCCGATCCTCCATTCGCATTGATTAAAATTTTAACATAGTTATCCTGGTCACCTGTACCTATAAACATTCCCTGCGATTGATAATTTTGAGGAGTCTGATTATTAAAGAACGGACCAATTATTCCTGATCTTACGGTAAAAGGTCCTGTTGATGTACTTACGTTAACTCCGAATTGAAAAGCATTTTCTTCCGTGTTGCTATTTTTAAGCGCATTTCCAACAGGAACCTGTTTTACTGTTAAAGCTCCCGTAGCTCCTCCTGCTATCAGATTTGATTCATTAAACAGGGTTAAATAATCAGAACTCCCATTGGACATTAGTCCGGTAAATCCCAGACCAAAAAAACCCGTACCCGGATCATAGTTAAACAAGGCATAGTGAGTAGGAACATTTGTAGTAAGTCCGTTGTCAGGGTCAATTGCAAAATAGTCCTGTATATCGGAGATTCCATCATTATCATCATCTGTATCGGTAAGATCTGATATAAAATCCCCGTCGTTGTCCTTTGGTTTACTTGCTCCTGAGCAAGGATCAGTGCCATTTGCTATCTCGTCGGCATTTGTAAAATTATCGAGGTCTTCGTCCGTATTGTTGTTTAATCCGGAACAAGTAAGAGTCTGAGGTTCAAAAATTGCAATACGGTTGTTTGCCCATTCGGCAACCCATACTGTACCGGGAAATGGATCTGTATCACTTTGAGCAATTATATCAAGTGATTTACCTAATCCGGATGCGAAGTAAGGATCCTGATTCAGTTTTCTGGCCCCAAGGGAATTCAGCACTCCATTGCCTGCAGCATTAAGTCTGATTCTATGTATGTTCCCATCAAAGCCTGCAATAAGAAGATTTCCCTGCATTCCGAAATTTGTAGCGGTATACTCGCAAATTCCACATGCAGATGGTTTCAAGGTAATGATCGAGGGATCTGTTTCTCCAGGATTCTGGTAATCACCTTCTATAGGGTTTGCCATGCTTGCCGGTACAGGCGGCCAATCAGATGGTAATGGATAATCCGGATCTGTTGTACTTGTCCTCCATACTCCTGTGCCACCGGAAATAGGGCCATCGTGAGTATACCAACCGGCCCCTGTAGGATTAGCTCTGATAGGACACGGATGTCCGCCATAATGGCTACCTGGCGTATAGGTATCTATATCACCGATATACTCTACACCATCAAGATTATTTACCATTGGATCATTGGGGCCCGCATTTAATGACCCTGGCTCTCCTGCAGGATAGTCATTGGTGGCAGTCCCCACACCTTCATTTTTAGGATGCCCTCCCCAACCTTGATTAGGACCATTATCAACTGTATACATTTTTCTTGATTGTGTAATGACGATATCATAAGGGTTTCGAAGTCCGGAAGCATATACTTGAACCGGTCCTCCCTGAACAACCTTGGCTTGATTCAGTCCGTCATTTCCTCCCCAGGGATCATTAATATCAGTTCCATCAGGATTATTCGACCTTGTCGGATCATCAAGTGTTGGAATATCATATTTATAAGGGTGTTGACCGGTTGGGTCCATCTTGGTTGGCATCGCTTCGATCGAATCCAGGTCAATGGATAAAATACATGCGGTAAGCGCATACTCTGAAATATAAGCCCACATTTTAGACGGGGCGCCGCTATTAGTGCTGCCTCCAATGGCAAGAAAAAGAGTATTAGTGGTTTCATCCAATTGCAGACCGTTGGGAGCATGATTCTCTTCTGATCTTGGCAGCCCTCTGACCAAATCAATTTTGGACCACGTTGATCCGCTTTTTGTAAGCTTGGATATAATTCCAGAGTTGGTGCATAAATTAATATCTCCATTTGAGCCTGCGCCGAAACGGTTATCGCTTGAAGAAATATAAATTACAGGATTGGCAGATGTACCTCTTACTAATATACCAGTGACAAGCCTGGAAGTCTGACTCGTGTTTAAGGTACCATCATCATTATGATTAGGAATATTTTTTACAAGTAAAATTGTTTCGGTATTTGTAACCTGATAATTATTTGGCCCTACTTTATTAATGGTAAAAATTCTTATATGTCCTCCTTGCTGAGCTACATATAACTTACCATCAGGGCCAAATTGTAAAGAAGTCGGATTATTTAATGCTGCGCCCTGTAACAGGCTTGACGAAAAGCTTTGAGCTTTAACATGGGTTGTGAAAATAAAGACGCCGATCAAAAATAAAATCAATAATTTCCTGAATGGGAAAATTTCCCTAATAAAAACCGTTTTCATAATCATATTGTAGGTTGATAGTGTTGGTACATCTGTTAAACCCGGAAGGATGCACTTCTGTTATTAAAAGAGAGAAAAGTGTCTGTTTTTCAGTATATAATGTATTTTCTTTATATAATTTATAGATGGAGATTTTTTGAAATAACAATAGTTTAGGGTTAAAGTTTAATCAATCCGTAAAACTTGAAAAACAAAGGGAAAAATTTTCCCAAGGGTCATTTTGAACCTTATCATTTTGGTTTAATGGATTTTCTCTTGCGGTTCAGGAATTAAGCAAATTCTTGTTTCCCTGCACAAAAGCTATAATACTCCCCTAAAATTGAACCACTAGTTAAGGATTAATTGTATAACTTTAAACTAGTGAAAAATGAGAAA
>JAIERY010000273.1 GCA_019746425.1 Cytophagaceae bacterium | reverse complement strand
ACCAACAAATATGTCATTGATCCCGAGCAATTGAAAAGAACAAATCCAATGCTCGTGTTTTTAAATGGTGGAATTGGCTTTAAAACGATCAAGCTGAGATTCACTATTAATGCAGAGTTTGAGATAAAGTAGTAGTTTTATTGTCATCTCGGGCGAAGGAAGAGATCCTGGAAAATTAACCTTGACCAGGATTTCTCCCGTCGGCCGAAATGACAAATCTATCCAAGTATTAAATCATTAATGCACACATCCATCCTTTTTATCATCATGCTGTTTAATTTCATTTATATCTTCTTCTTTCAGGTGGTGCTTCATTAAATCTTTCAGATCAGGTTGGCCCGCATCGACCCAGCAAGTGTACCAGATATTTCCGATCATTTTCACCGAAGCGCGCATCTGCCTTTCAACCTGTCCAGCAAGCATTAGATGGTAAGTATTGCAAAAATCCTTTGAATAAGTTCTTACCATTGTTCCGCCTCTTTCTTCAAAGCTGTATTTAAGATCGGAAGAAAATTCCTCGCTCAGTGATTTTTCAAATTTCAATACAGAATCCACCATAGTCTGCGATCTGAAAACTACGCTCCAGAATTCTTCCCTTGTATTTGAAATATACATAGCCGGCCCGACAAAAAAATCAAAGGATTCAAAATATAATTCCGGCAATCGTGATTCCCATAGTCCATGTATGCCGTGCTGATTGGTGAATTGTCCGTTATAATTGCTGCAAGTGTGCAGAGGCACATGCGCATCACCCAGGTAATGCCCGATCTCCGCTGACAATTTTAAAATCGCATCGGGATTTTTATTTTTGAATGCTTGTGTCAACTCATACTTCATCAGATAAAGATGCCAGGGAAGTACGCCATGTTTCATCAAGCTATCTTCTCCATATTTCTCCACTGCCCTTTTCCAGTCCTGCGGAAGAGTTATTCCCGATGAATCCTCATATATATCGAGATCTATAAAATGGCGGGGTCCTTCATTCTTTACAACATACCTTCTTTTATCGGGTAAAACAGCTGCTTCGGTAATAAATTCCAGATGTTCTTTATAGAATCCGGCCATCTCTGCAGGCAGGGTGAAAACGGCAAGCCTGTTGATATGCTCATGGGCGAAAAAGCCCCAGGAAAAGCCTTGAATAGGGGTAAATGAAAGAAAAAGTAAAAGAATCCTTTTTGTGAAGAATTTTTCCATAATAGCTGATTTTTAAGGACTTAAATATCTTAAATTTCAGGGATTTAAGATAAAATCAGATGCATTATTTTGCAAATTTGACTATTTAATGTACCTTTGCAATCCTTAATTAGAAGAAAGATGGCAAATCATAAGTCAGCATTAAAAAGAATCAGAACTAACGAGGCAAGAGCTGAGAGAAACAGATATCAGTTAAAGACGACTCGTACTTTTATCAAAAAACTAAAAACAAGCGCCAGCAAAAAAGAAGCTGTTGAGTTGTTTAAAAAAGTTTCCGGCATGATCGATAAGCTTGCAAAGAAAAACATTATTCATAAAAATAATGCAGCAAACAGAAAATCCAAGCTTGCAAAATTAGTGAACGGATTAAAATAATTTCTTTATAGATATTCTATTAAAAGCCTTGTCTTCCGACGAGGCTTTTTTTATGTTGTGTTTTATAAAAGACAGGATTCTTAAAAATCCAATTGTAATTAACCTACCTTATTTACTATATTTAAAATTCAGAGAAAAGGTTGAGCTTCTTTTAACTTGCAACCTTTAACTTTAAACTTCAACAGCTATGGAAGAATTGAAACAGGGGAATCTGAAGATTTCCGAATGGGCGGAAGAAGACCGTCCCAGAGAAAAATTGTTATTGAAAGGCCGATCTGCTTTATCCGATGCAGAATTGATTGGCATACTGATCGGCTCTGGCACTGTATCCCTGAGCGCAGTAGACGTAGCCAAATTAATTTTAAAAGAAACCGGCAATGATCTGAACGAGCTTGCCAGGCTTTCTGTCACTGATCTGAAAAAATTCAGAGGCATAGGGGAAGCAAAAGCAATTACCATTGTAAGCGCTCTTGAGTTGGGCAGACGAAGAAAGGAAACAGAGCCGGCTAAAAGAACCAAGATCACTTGTTCGGAAGATGTATTTCATCTGATGAAACCAGAATTGCTGGATCTTGAGCACGAACAGTTCTGGGTGGTGTTGCTGAACAGGGCAAATTTCGTATTAAAAAAAGTATTCATCAGTTCGGGTGGTGTTTCCGGTACAGTAGCAGATCCGAAAATGATTTTTAAAATGGCCCTGGATAACTTGTCTAGCGGAATTATTCTGGTGCATAATCATCCGTCAGGAAATTTAAAACCGAGCGAGGCAGATAAGCAGCTTACCCGAAAAGTGAAAGAAGCAGGAGCGCTTTTAGAAATACCGGTACTGGACCATATTATTTTTACAAACGATAATTATTATAGTTTCGCCGATGAAGGTAAACTTTGAAAATATCACCACGTCTTTAATTATTAAAACCGGGGTAGTAATTGTGACGCTTGTCATCATTGCCAGCCTGGTTTTTGATAATTATAAAAATTCCTATCATCAGAAAGTGGTGGACTGGCGAAAGCAGAAGGATCATTATTTCCGCACCAATGAAGAATCTCCGATATTGCAGAAGGACAGCTTTCCCGGGTTAACTTATTTTGAGCCAAATATAGAGTACAGGGTAAATGCGCATCTTGTTTTATTACACGATACAACCCCTATCTCTATCCTTCGCACCGACGGAAGAAAAGAGCAATATATAAAGTTTGCCATTGCAACATTCTCACTCAATAAAAAAGAATATGAACTAACACTGTTTAAGTCAAAAAATAAAGCCACAGAGAAAGTATTATTTGTTCCTTTTACAGATAAAACCAATGGGGAAATTACTTATAAAGCCGGAAGGTATCTGGATATAGAATTAAAAGAAAACGATGAAATAGAAATAGACTTTAACTATGCCTATAATCCTTTCTGCGCTTATAATCCAAGATATAGCTGCCCTATCCCTCCCAAAGAGAACTTCCTGGATTTGGAAATATTAGCCGGAGAAAAAATATTTGAAAAAAGCGAATAAGAATCATTAGTTCAAAATCATTAACTTTACTGCCTATTAATTTATTCTGATGAAGATTTCATACAATTGGTTAAAGCAACATATTGACCTGAAAGAACCGGCAGGCGAAATCGCCAACCTTCTTACAAGATCCGGACTGGAAGTGGAAAGTGTTGAACAATTTGAAACCGTACCGGGAGGTTTTAAGGGACTCGTGATAGGAAAGGTTTTGACTTGTGAAAAACATCCGGGAGCCGATAAGCTGAAAAAGACAACTGTCGATATAGGCAATGGTGTAGTTGTTCCGATTGTATGCGGAGCATCCAACGTCGCAGAAGGACAAAAAGTAGTAGTGGCGACAGTAGGAACAACCTTATACCCGCAAAATGCTGAACCATTTAAAATCAGCAAAGCAAAAATAAGAGGTGAAGTTTCTGAAGGAATGATCTGCGCAGAAGATGAAATCGGTCTGGGAAATTCACATGAAGGAATTATTGTATTAAGCACTGACCTTCCCACAGGAACTCCTGCTTCAGAGTTTTTCAGGATTGAAACAGATGAAATTTTAGAAATAGGACTAACGCCTAACCGTGCAGATGCCACTTCACATTTCGGCGTAGCAAGAGATTTAAGAGCCTTACTGAAAAGAGAATTAAAAAAAGATTCTGCTGATCAATTTAAAGTAGAAAATAAATCCAATCCGGTAGAAGTAATTGTAGAAGATAAAAAAGCATGTCTTCGTTATTCCGGATTAACCATTACTGGAGTAAAAGTTGCTGAATCACCCGACTGGTTAAAGAACAGATTAAAAGCAATCGGACTTTCTCCCATTAACAATATAGTAGACATTACCAATTACATACTTCACGACCTGGGCCAGCCTTTGCATGCCTTTGATCTTGCAAAAGTATCAGGCAAAAAAGTAATCGTGAAAACTGTCGCAGCAGGGACAGAGTTTATCACGCTTGATAATATTAAAAGAAAACTGAGCGCGACTGATCTTATGATCTGCAATGCAGATGCGCCTATGTGTATTGCGGGAGTTTTCGGCGGAAGCAAGTCAGGTGTAAGCAATGAGACCACGGATATTTTCTTAGAGAGCGCCTGCTTCTCTGCAGATTCAGTAAGAAAAACATCCATGCATCACGGTCTGAAGACTGATGCTTCTTTCCGCTTTGAAAGAGGAACAGATCCTAACATGACTGTATATGCTCTGAAAAAAGCTGCGCTTCTTATTAAAGAAATCGCAGGAGGTACGATCTCCGCGGATATATCAGATATATACCCGGCGCCTATACAAAATTTCACGATACAAACCACCTATAAAAATATCGACAGGCTGATCGGGATAAAAATCGAAAGATCTGTGATAAAGGATATTTTAAAAGCGCTGGACATAGAGCTTAAATCAGAGTCAGAAGAAGGACTTACTTTATCTGTACCTCCTTACAGAGTAGATGTACAGAGAGAAGCAGATATAGTAGAGGAAATTATCAGGATTTACGGTTACGATAAAATTGAAGTCTCAGAGAGGCTAAGCACCAATTACCTCGCGGAGTTTCCGGAAAAAGATAAAGACAGTCTGACGATTATCTTAAGTCATCTGTTGTCATCCAACGGCTTCAACGAAATTATTTCCAATTCATTAACCAAACCTGCTTATTCTGAAAGCCTGAATCTTTCCGATAAAGATGTAGTGATATTAAACAAACTAAGCGAAGACCTTGGGGTAATGCGACAATCTTTATTGTTTTCAGGATTAGAGGCGATGGTTTATAATATCAACCGCCGGCAAAAAGATCTGAAGCTTTATGAATTCGGAAAAATTTATTATAAAGCAGAAGGAAAATATACAGAGAAAAACCGCCTTAGTTTATTTATTACAGGGAATGTTTCGTCTGAAAGCTGGATGAACGCTGCTAAACCGGTTAATTTTCATGAGCTCAATTCCGTTGT
>JAIERY010000411.1 GCA_019746425.1 Cytophagaceae bacterium | reverse complement strand
TCACTTTGGAAAAAACTTCTTGTGTAGCAAGCACAAGATTTTTCCACCAGCTTTCGGGATGCTGCTCAGCCCACCCGGTCTGGGGAGACATAATCTCCATTTCTCTTTTAGGGAAAAATGTAGAAGATAAAACCTTTCCCGATTCTGCTTCCATCAGGGAAACTTTTATGGAAGATGTTCCTAAATCATATCCGAGTAAATACATAAGCGTAGTTCGTGTAAAATTAACACCAAGATCTTAAATTAAAAATATTTATATAAAAAAAATGATCTGAGAAAAAGAGGCTGAATGGATACTTGTAACCTTTGCTTTTCACAGGTATGCTCTAAAAATACCGTATTTTTCTGAAAATTTGTAATAAAATAATCAAACCATTACCTGATAAACCGGTTGTTTAGGTGAGTATTTTTTTATTAAACTTTTTAAACCGGTGAAAAGACATACCTATAATTATGGAGTAATAGGCAATTGCGCCTATATGGCCTATGTGAATACCCACGCAAATATTGTCTGGATGTGCTGGCCTCAGTTTGACAGCAGTTTTGTTTTTGGAAGTTTACTGGATACGAAAAAAGGAGGGGAGTTTTCAATAACGCCTCATTGTCAGGATTTTACTACCAATCAGAAATATATTGAGAACACCAATGTGTTGTGCACTGAGTTTGAATGCGCCGAAGGACGATTCAGGGTTACTGATTTTGCTCCACGGTTCTTTCAGTACGGAAGATATTATAAACCTTTAATGTTCATTAGAAAAATAGAACCTCTTTCAGGAAGCCCCAGAGTAAAAGTAGTGTGTGATCCGGTTGGAGAATATGGACAGGTTACTCCAGAAGTATATCAGGGCAGCAGTCATATCAGGTATATGGGAATGGAGCAGCAGGTAAGGCTTACATCCAATATTCCTTTGAATTTTATAATAGAAAAACAGGAGTTTGTATTGAATGAAGTAAAATACCTGGTACTTACCTGGGGCATTCCATTAGAAGCGCCTCTGGAAGAAACAGCCGAAGATTTTTTAAGAAGAACTTTAAAATACTGGCAGGACTGGGTGAAGAGTACAAGCATCGGATCTTTTTATCCTGAGCAGATACTTCGTTCGGCGCTTTGTCTGAAAATTCACCAGTTTGAAGATACCGGCGCAATTATCGCAGCCGGAACTACCAGTCTTCCCGAGTCACCGGGTAGCGGCCGTAACTGGGATTATCGCTACTGCTGGTTAAGAGACACTTATTATATATTAAATGCTTTTCACAACGTCGGTCACTTTGAAGAGTTGGAAAGGTATTTCCATTATATAGAAAATATTACCATTGCAGAAGAAGATCGTTATCAACCGCTGTATTCTATTACTGGCAGAAAAAAACTGATTGAAAGAGTTATTCCGCTGAAAGGATATGGAGACAATAACGAGCCGGTAAGAGTAGGAAATCAGGCTTATGAACATATACAGAACGATGTGTATGGACAGGTACTGGTAGCGCTGTTGCCTTTGTATGTAGATACCCGATTTTCAGAGGGAGGAAAATATTATTCACAAAGACTGGTGAACCATACTCTGAAAAAAATTGAAGATACCATGGACGAGCCGGATGCCGGTTTGTGGGAATTCAGAACACTTGCTCAGCAGCATTGTTATACTTTTCTTTTTCATTGGGCAGGCGCTTGTTCTGCTTTAAAAATAGGCAGGCATTTTAAAAATGAGAAGATTATTGAGAAAGCCATAAAGCTTAGAGATTGGGCTTCGCAAAAAATTGAAGCCTGTTATGATCCTAATCTTGGCGCCTATACACAAGCTATAGGACAACCCAATGTAGATGCCAGCTGCTTACAACTTATTACTTTAAATTACCTTGATCCTAAATCAGAAAAAGCAAAACTTCATCTGAAAAGAATTGAAGAAAGACTCAAGACCCCTGAAGGTCTTATTTACCGTTATAAGCATTCTGATGATTTCGGAGAACCTGAAACAACATTTTTAATTTGTGCTTATTGGTACATTGAAGCTTTAGCTTGTGTAGGAAGAGTGGATGATGCCATCAAAGAATTTGAAAAACTGATGCAATATCAGAATCACCTGGGCTTGTTAAGCGAAGACGTTGAAGCTAAATCCGGAAGCCAGTGGGGAAATTTCCCTCAGGCCTATAGCCATGTTGGACAGCTGAATGCTGCATTCAGAATTTCCAAGAAACTTGATCTGCCGACATTTTTATAATATAAATTAAAAGCCCGGCTTTGCCGGGCTTTTTTATTTTAAACAATTATTTTTCTATAGTAACGAGCTCACTGGCCATCGCGCTGAGCAATAACCTCATCTCTCTCCATGATTCAATATTGTATCTTGCAATGGTAGGTGAGAAACCTACTTTTAAGGTATAAGCAAAATCAGGCAGCACGTCAAACATATCTTCGTCTGTCCAGTCATCACCTGCTGCAAAAATAAAATCATAAGGATTCTGTAACCAGCGTAACGCCGCTTTCCCTTTATTAATGCCGGAATTTTTTACTTCTATAACTTTATTTCCCTCCAGTACCTGCAGCTGCATATTGGTGGTAAGGTATTGCAAATGGCTTACCAGCTCTCTTGCTCTTTGCTCCCCTAAATCTCTTTCTGCTTTTCTGTAATGCCATACCAGAGAATAATCTTTTGTCTCAATAAAGGATCCAGGCGTTCTGTCAACATAAGTTTCCAGTATGGGATATATTTCCGATTTCCATTCGTCTGTCAGGTAATCGATAAGGCTCCAGAAAGGGCGACTTTCTTTCAGCCATACGCCATGCTCGGCGATCATGTCTATATTTAAATGTCCGAGCCATTCTTCCAGCGAATCTTTATTTCTTCCGCTTATCAGTACTACTTTGTTCTGTAGATTGGAAGATAGTTTTTCAAGAATTTCCAGTAACTCATCATCAGGTTTCACTTTGCCCGGATTTGTACTGAATGGCATCAAAGTACCATCGTAATCCAGGAATAAAATTCTGGTTTCTGCTTTTTTGAAATCTTCCAGCAGTTTTTTCTGTAGCCGGATATTCAGCTGCCGCACTTTCATTTCATTCTCTTTTTCTTTAATAAAATGCAGGCGATTCATAAATACATTTACCCAGCTATGTATGTCGTATCTTTTTAAAATATTCTGCAGATTGGTATTTCTTAATACCTGTTCCTGTTCAGGCATTGTTAAAGCTTCATGCAAAGCATCCACTATAGCGTTGATGTCATTGGGATTTATAATAATTGCGTCTGATAATTCTTTGGCGGCGCCTGCCATTTCGCTTAATATCAGTACACCTTTCTTGTCTGTTTTACTTGCAATATATTCTTTTGCTACCAGGTTCATTCCATCACGCAGAGGAGTTACAAGGGCAACATCAGAAATTCCGTAAAAAGCAGACAAAGAAGTAAACGGAAATGATCTGTAGAAATAGTGTATAGGGCTCCAGTTAATACTTCCATATTTTCCATTTATTCTGCCTACCAGTTCATCGATCTCCACCTTTAATTCTTTATACAGCGCTACTTTATCTCTGGAGGGAACCAGCACAAATATCAATGAAACATTTCCTCTGAAATCAGGATATGTTTCGAGAAATTTATCAAATGCCTTTAGTCTTTCAGGAATTCCTTTTGAATAATCCAGCCTGTCAATGGAAATGATCAGTCTTTGCTCTCCGATGCCATTCCTGAGATTTTCAATTTCTTTTTTTGTTTCAGCGCTTTGTACAGCCTGAGAAAATTTTTCATAATCTATTCCCATAGGGAAGGAGTCTACGTTACAGACTCTGTCTGCAATACGCAGCTGTCCCATTTTATTGTCAACTCCTACTATTCTGCTAACTGAGCTTAGAAAGTGTCTTACGTCGTCATAGGTGTGAAAACCAATAAGGTCTGCGCCGATCATTCCTTCCAGTATTTCTGATCGCCATGGGAGCATTCTGAAAATTTCATAGGAAGGAAATGGAATATGCTGGAAAAATCCGATAGTCGCATCAGGTAAATATTTTCTCAGCATGGTTGGTAATAACAATAGCTGATAGTCATGCACCCAGATAATATCATCCTGGTTGGCATGCTTTAATATCTGTTCACAAAAAATAGAATTTACAGCCTGATATGTCTCCCAGTATTCATGGTCATTTACTACATACTTGGGAAAATAATGAAACAAAGGCCAGAGCGTGCTGTTGCTGAAGCCTTCGTAAAATTTTTCTATGTCTTCCTGACTTAAAAAAACAGGAGACATGTTTTCTTTTTGAAGCTCCTGGTTGATGTGTTCTTTTTCTGATGGCTCATTAGTATAAATACCAGGCCAGCCGATCCAGATATTATCCCCTTTTTTATAGATAGAGCCGAGACCTGTTGCCAAACCTCCCGCGCTGGGACTAAAAGAAATTTGATTATCTTTTTTTATCCCACTCACCGGCAGCCGGTTAGATACAATAATAGTTTTCGGCATTTTTCTTTAAAAAATTTAAATTTTGACCCTTTCTCTCCTTCGTATTAAACCCAATTATGAGGGGTTTAGTTAGAATATTGTTTTAGATTTTTTTTATATTAGAAGAGTAAAATTTACAATCCTAACCACTATCAATATGATTTTTATCAATAGACTATTATTGTTTTTCCTATGTCTGTCTCCCCTGACAGCAGTTTTAGGACAGAATGTTATAAAAGATCCCGGATTTGAATTGCAGAATGATTCCTGGACTCTATGGGGCAGCCAGGTGGACGCAACAGCACATGCAGGGTCATTTGGATTAAAAATATTCAATGAGGAACATAAATGGAGTGGAGCCGATCAGAAAATTGTACTTCCTGCCGGAGCTAAAAAAATTCAGGTAAGCGGATGGATGAAGACAGAGAATATCGTCAGAGGAACCAATAAATGGGAAATGGCGCGTATCTCAATTGAGTTTTATGATGAAGGCGGACAGATGGTAGGAGGATATCCTCCTGTAAC
>JAIERY010000031.1 GCA_019746425.1 Cytophagaceae bacterium | reverse complement strand
CTTTCTCATTTTTCACTAGTTTAAAGTTATACAATTAATCCTTAACTAGTGGTTCAATTTTAGGGGAGTATTATACTTAGATAGTGGGTAAGCAGAAGAAGTTTTCACCCAAAAATATAATTTATATTGTCTGCCTGCCTTAAAATCTCCTCTTGCCCACATTTCTTGTGTCCAGGATCCGTTATAAGGAACCCAATTACTTCCTTGGTTAATATTGTCATCTTTTCTTGAAACAAGGCGAGCATAAAAGGGGCCTGCCGGCGACGAACTATTTTGCAAACAGGCCGGTACATTAAATCCAAATGCGTCCGACCACCAATTATATACATATTCGTGATATGGAAAACACCCAATTCCGCAACCATCCTGTTCGTAGTGTATCACATCCGTAAAAGAGCTTGAATGAAATTCGAAATCCCCATTATCAATTAGGTTTCCTGGAGGTACGCTTGC
This sequence comes from Cytophagaceae bacterium, assembly GCA_019746425.1. Lineage (GTDB taxonomy): Bacteria > Bacteroidota > Bacteroidia > Cytophagales > Cytophagaceae > JAIERY01. The sequence goes on along the minus strand of JAIERY010000031.1, from coordinate 4,498 downwards.
TGGAGGGGGATAATTATTTACAAATTTGGCAGCACTATAAGTACTGAAACCATTTATATCGGTCATTCTTAATCGTATCCAAACTGTATTGTAAGTTGGTTCTGTGACAAATGTTCGGTAATGAATAAGAGAATAGCTTGTGCCGGCTCCTTGAACAGAAGTAGATGTGTAAAAATTAACATTATCAACACTTCTCTCAATAACATAAACACTATGATTATTTTCTTGTGATGATACCCAGTCAACTTGAAGCTTGTTTGTATAAACTAAACTTATATCGAAACTATACAAAGTAACGCTCCCAATAGTGAAAGTGGAAAAGAAAATAAAAATGATTGATAAAATAATATTTCTCATAAGACCAACGGATTAGAATTATTGATTTTTAATCACTTCAATTTCTTGCTGTAGTTTTTCAGTCATTTGATTTAATTTTTCGTTTTCTTTTTTTAATTCTATCATGTAAAGGGTCAACTCTTCAATTTTCCGCATCTGAATGCTAAACATTTCACCGGTGTTAATTCCATTCTGGTTTACTTCTGCTGCAGCAGGTACATTAGGAAGATGGTTGTTCTCTTCAATAAAAGTTTCTACAGAATCTAATGGCATAAGCTCATAATTTTTTGCAAAAACAAAATCAGGCCAGCTGGTATATAGTTTTACTTTTAATTCTTCACATAAAACTTTACCGGCAACAGATAAAAGATAGCCCCCTGCTTTAACGGGATCAGTGTGCCCGATGAATACTTTTCCATCATTATTTAGCATCATTCGGACGCCTCCATAATTTCCATAATTGGTAATAAACTTAATATTCTGATTTGCCCGAGAGGCTTGTATTAAAAGATTTGTAGTTGTTCCACCTCCTGTGCTTAAAACAACATCGCCCGCGATTGCACTATTGGAATAATAAAAATTTGCAGGTGCCGTAGCTAAAAATATTGATGCTTCACCTGAATTAGCTGGGCCAGCTACTTGGAGCATTGAAAATTGTGTATCGTACACTTTGAACTTGCAATCAGCAGGGGCAGAACTTATTCCAATACTAACTTTTCCATCCGTTGTAATTCGCATTCGTTCCGTTGTTCCTGTATTATTGTCAGCTCTAAAAGCCAGATAATTTTTAGAATCAAAAAATCCTCCTCCCGAAGTTCCACTGTGAAATATTCTCATGCCAAAAATACCTGTCAGATATCACCTCCAAAAATTATACTTCCTGTTGAACTACTGCTTCCTATAGGCAATTGAATATTACCAATACCAACATGGATACTTTGGGTTGGAGTAGATGTGCCGATGCCAACATTGGTTGTAGATCCGTTAGTTACGGCATTTACTGTCCCGGATGGAGTATATAATTGGCCGAATAATAACTGTGATACAATTAATATAGGCCCAAACAAGATAATTTTAAATAGGTTTGATGTTTTCATATCTGATGGAATTTATAAATTATTAAAGTTGTATTTACACGAAAGTAAAAAAAAAATTAGACAAACATGCGGTTATTGTCGATAAAAATTATAAACAGGATATAAGCAATTTTTATAGACATTAAAATAATATTATATTGATCCCGATGCTTAAACAAATTATAGGCTTTTCATTAAGAAAATTATATTTAATCGAACCGCTCTATCATGTAAAATTTTTAATCAGCCAAATTCAGAATAAAAAAGATAACAATAGATTCAAACACGAATATCCTCATGCGGTACTCCCTCCTGATTTTATTTTATATGAATCTTTTGGAAGGCTTAATTATCGTCGATATTACCTGAACGGAAAGAACTCTGCATCCTACTTCATCTCTTTATTTGAAAAGCATATCTCGCTTGATACTAAAAAAATCTGCGAATGGGGATGCGGGCCCGGAAGAGTGATTCGTCATTTTCCTGAATTATTAAGTAGTAAGCATGCTGAAATTTTCGGAACAGATTATAATAAAGAAAGCATCGAGTGGAATAAAAAAAATTTACCCGGAATAAACTTCCATCTCAATGGCTTGAATCCTCCTTTGCCATTTGCCGATAATTTTTTTGATGCGCTCTATTCCATTTCTGTATTTACCCATTTGTCGGAACAATCTCATTATGAGTGGTTCAGCGAACTGATAAGAGTAGTAAAGCCGGGAGGTATATTAATTATTTCCACACATGGGGATGCATTTAAAGAAAAATTGTTGCCTTCAGAGAAAAAGGAATATGAGACCAAAGGCTTGGTAATAAGGAAAACCCAAACTGAAGGTAAAAGAACTTATGCAGCCTTTCAGAGTCCGGATTTTATGAAGAAATTAATTGGTAAAAATACAGTGCTGGAACATATCACCAACAGAGATCCGAATAATAAATTTACTCAGGATCTGTGGGTAGTCAAGAAAGCTTAGACTTGAATTCAGCTGAGATTACAAAAGTTTTTAAAACTTTTGTAATCTTCTCACCTCTGATACACCCTCACATAATCCACTTCAAACACCGCCGGAAAATTTCCTTCAGCATGTTTCACGGCAAGATTGACGATCACATGCATCACTTGTTTGGGATAGACTCTCTGCCGGAGATAGGCTTTGGGGGCAGCTTTTATATTTTTAAAAGACCGTACATTTGCTCCCGATAATTTGTGGTAATGATAATAAGTTTTTTTAACCACGCCGTCAATGCTGAAAGCGATTTTTAAAGAATCCCACTCCACGGCATACACATGAAAATCTTTGGTATAGTCTATTCCCTTATACTCCATATTGCATCGCTGCACTCCGGGCTCCTGGTCGGGCTGTCCGTGCACCGTGAAATCGACAGTATTATTTTTCTCATCCATAAATTCGAAGGCATCTATCTCTTCGTAATAAGGGAATTGTCCGAATATCCAGAAGGCAGGCCACATGCCATTGATCTCAGGAATTTTGCATCTTATTTCAAATTTTCCGTATCGGAATTTTTCTCTGGAGAAGATCATCCCCGAACTGAAAGGAAACTCGCGAAGATTCGCTTTACCGTCTTCTGCCAAATGAGCATCGGGGAATTCATCTTTCACCCTGGCTTTTATATTTTCTTTTTTGGCGACCAGTTTTAATATGCCATTTTCTATGACATAATTATCCGGTCCATAATATTGCCGCTCAGGATTATTGACAAGGTTTCTTCCCCAGGGATAATGGTCCAGCCATTTAAGGCTGTCCAGTTGCGGACTGTTGAAGTCATCTTCAAAAACCAGTTTCCATGGAGAGTTTTCTTTTGCCATGATGATGGCCGACGAATCGAAGGAAACACGCGCCCGGTTCTTGCAGGCGTGTTGAGCAGAGAGAGAGAAGCTTAAAGCAGAAAGAAAAAAACAGGAAATTATAATTCTCATAATAATCTTTATTCTGTAAGCAAATGTTTTAAATATTTATGCCACAATATCCTAGGTCGGAAATATATAATTTTAATTTTTTAAATAACAAGATCCTTACAGGATGACAATTGGTATGTGAAAAAATCATGAGAATCAAGTTAATCAAAAAAATCCTTGTTATATTTGCCCCTCAATTATTTTTCAATATATAAATCTTAATCACAAATGAGAAAGAAAATTGTTGCCGGTAACTGGAAAATGAATAAGCCTTTGGAAGACGGGCTTAAGCTGGCTACCGAAGTGATCAATATGGTAAAAGATGAAGTGCGTAACGAAGCGCTCGCGGTGCTTTGCACTCCTTTTACAAATTTATACAGCGTCGGAAAATTATTGGAAGGAAGCAAAATAGCTTTGGGGGCGCAGAACTGCCACAGCAAAGATTCGGGAGCATATACAGGAGAGATCTCGGCAGAAATGCTTAAGTCTGTGGGAGTAAAATATGTGATCCTTGGCCATAGCGAGAGAAGAGAATATTTTAAAGAAAGCAATCAGTTCCTGGCAGAGAAAGTAAATACTGTTTTGAAGAATGGACTTACTCCGATTTTTTGCTGCGGGGAATCATTAGACCAGAGAGAAAAAGGAATTCACTTTGATTTTGTAAACAGCCAGTTAACAGAAAGCCTTTTCCATTTAAGCGAAGCTGATTTTTCTAAAATTGTAATTGCCTATGAGCCTATCTGGGCAATTGGTACAGGAAAAACGGCAAGCTCAGCTCAGGCGCAGGAAATGCATGAGAAGATCAGGACTCATCTTGCAGGTAAATATGGTAAAGCTGCGCAGGAGACAAGTATTTTATACGGCGGAAGCTGTAACCCTGGCAATGCAAAAGAATTATTTGCATGTAAAGATGTAGATGGAGGATTGATCGGCGGTGCTTCGCTGAAGTCAAGAGACTTTGTAGATATTATTAAGAGCTTCTAATATTAAATAGTTTGCAGTTGGCAATAGGCAGTATGCAATTGCCAACTGCTTATTGCCAACTGCCTATTCTTTGTATCTCCAAATCTCTATATCATCTTCTCCTGATCTTTCCGAGATTCTCATCGCGGAGCTTTCTGCCATTCAATACGATTCTTTCATGGAGACGGATGAAGGGATAGAGGCA
>JAIERY010000322.1 GCA_019746425.1 Cytophagaceae bacterium | reverse complement strand
AAGCGTAAGCTACTTCTTCCGGCTGTGTATATAGTTTTGAATTGTCTACTCCTGAATTGTCAACACCGTCTTCTTCTCCTCCTGTTACGCCCAATTCGATCTCGAGCGTCATTCCCATTTTGCTCATTCTCTTCAGATACTCTTTGCAGATCTCTATGTTCTCATGAAGAGGCTCTTCAGAAAGATCAAGCATGTGAGAAGAATATAAAGGCTTTTTAAATGTCTTGTAAAACTCTTCGCCTGCCTTCAGCATTCCGTCTACCCATGGTAAAAGATTTTTTGCCGCATGGTCTGTATGAAGGATTACTGCTACTCCATATAATTCAGAAATCTGGTGTACGTGATATGCCGCAGAGATTGCTCCGGCAATAGATGCCTGTTGTTTATCATTTGGTAAAGACTTACCTGCATAGAACTGAGCACCGCCGTTTGACAGCTGAATGATCACCGGTGAATTGGCTTCTTTGGCACATTCCATTACCGCATTTACCGAATTAGTACCGATAACATTTACTGCAGGAAGAGCAAATTTATGTTTTTTAGCTACTTTGAATATTTCCTGAACCTGGTCTCCGACAACGACACCTTTAAGGGTAGGAGTTTTTATTTGATCCGACATATTGTGTTATTTTAAAAGTTAGAACTCTAAATATACCATAAAATTCCAAAAATCAATTGCCAAATAACAAATAATCTCAAAGCTAAAACCCTAAATTATTGATTCTGAGCCCAGGCTTTGATTTTGGAATTTGTTTTTTGGGATTTGCGATTTAAATTGAAGAATGCGTCTCATTTCCCATCCCGTCCTCTGCAATTATTACGTCACTTACCGGTGCAATGCCACCTGCAGTTTTTGTGACATCTGGGAAAAGCCCTCTCCTTACGTTACCATAGAAAATTTTACAGAGAATTTAAAGGCGCTCAAAAAACTAGGCGTAAAAGTCATAGACTTTACCGGCGGCGAGCCATTGCTTCACCAGAAAATAGAGGAGCTGCTGAAGATCGCTAAAGAAATGAAGTTCATCACCACACTTACGACCAACACGCTTTTGTATCCTAAATCGGCGGAGAAATTAAAAGGGCTGGTCGATATGCTGCATTTTTCCCTCGACTCTCCCGATAAGGAAGAGCATGATAAAATGAGAGGGGTAGCCTGCTTTGATTTTTTAATAGAATCTATACGAATCGCTAAAAACCTCGGGGAAAGACCTGACATTATCTTCACCGTATTCGAACATAATATTGACAAGATTGAAAGGGTGCACAAGGAAATCTGTATGCCCAATAACCTGGTGCTCATTCTCAACCCTGTCTTTGAATACAACCAGGTGCAGACAGGAAAATCCCTTTCGGTAAACCATCTGAAAAAATTGCAGCAATGGAGCGGTAAAAAAAATGTCTACCTCAACGATGCCTTCATACAATTGCGAAAAGATGGCGGAAATCGTGTAGAGAATCCGGTATGTCTTGCGGGAAGCACTACTGTAGTTATCTCCCCTGAAAATAAACTGATGCTTCCATGCTATCACCTGGGAATTGAGCAATTTGATATCAGCGGCAACCTGTATGAATTATACCATTCGGAGAAAGTGCAAAAGCTCACTGCGCTGGAAGGCAGATATCCGCAATGCGAAGGCTGTACCATCAATTGTTATATGCAGCCATCCTTTGCCGTAGAGATCAGCAAGTACTGGTGGAAAGCTTTGCCCAGCACGCTCAAATACAACCGGATGAAGGGAACATGGAAGAAACTTTTTAACTAATGTTAAATTATGAATGCTGAATGTTGAATTGAAAAAAAATATATACCCAATTCAAAATTCATAATTCAAAATTCATAATTTTATGTTATGAACCTTCGCATATTTTTTGATACCATCAAAGTTCCTTCCGATAATTACGAACCTTCCTCCTGGGTCAATTATATACAAACATACTCTGAAGAATTTCCTGACTGGCAGAATGCAGATATCGCCATTATAGGAATTACCGAAGAGAGAGGTTCTGTGCACAACAAAGGCGCGGAAAAAGCTGCCGATGCAGTAAGAAAAAAATTATATCATCTTAAAAAAGGCTCAGGGTCATATAAAATTGCTGACCTGGGCAATCTCCGTCTCGGGGTAAATCTCCAGGAAAGCTACCTGCGATTGAAAGAAGTCTGTGAATTATTGCTGCAGCATAAAGTGCTTCCCGTACTCATCGGCGGCACACAGGATATGGACTTCGGGCAGTTCCTTGCCTATGAGGGTTTCAATAATATGATCAGTATTCTGAATGTAGACTCTGCCGTAGACATGTACGGATCAGATGAATTCGGAATGAGCAGGCACCACATCCATAAAATGCTGGTGCACGAACCCAATTTTGTTTTTCATTACAGCCATCTTGCTTATCAAAGCTATCTCAACGATCCCGAAACAATTTCTGTACTTGAGAAACTTTACTTTGAAACTTACAGACTCGGACAAATAAGAGAAAGCATAGAAGAAATTGAACCGGTGATCCGCAATGCCGACATGATGACTTTTGATGTAGGCGCCATCAGGCAATCCGATGCGCCGGGAAATAAAAATGCACAGCCCTTCGGTCTCACCGGCGAAGAAGCCTGCCAGATCGCCTGGTATGCAGGACTCAATGCTAAAATGAGCTCGGTAGGTTTTTATGAGTACAATCCGGAAGAAGATGTGAAAGGACAGACAGCAGGAGTGATCGCTACGATGATATGGTATTTTGTAGAAGGATATTACCTGAGAAAAGATGATTTCGATCTCAACGATCCGAAGTATGTAAAGTACATTGTCTCTTTCCAGCACGAACCTCACAAGCTTACTTTTTATAAAAATTCCCAAACTGAAAAATGGTGGATGGAAGTTCCTTTTCCTTCCAACAAAACACAGTATGCGCGCAATTCTATTGTACCGTGCAGCTACAACGATTACCAGGCGGCAAATAAGGGAGAATTGCCTAACCGGTATATTCTCACCCATGCCAAACTAATTTAGAAATTAGAAGTTAGATATTAGAAATCAGAGGGTGAGAAGTTAGAGGTTAGAAAGTAAGCGAACTTTTTTTCTAGCCTCCAACCTCTTGCCTCTAACCTCTAAAAAATATGGACATAAAGAATCCCGAAAATGTTACCGTCGTCGATGGTTATACACTAGCCAGTCCCTTCGAAAGGATCATTGCTTTCCTGATCGACTTTGTAGTCTATGCGGTGCTGCAGGGAATTTTATTGAGTATATTTTACAGAATAGGTTTGCCCTGGCTTGGAGCCATGATCTCCATGATATATATTTTATTCCGCGATTGCCTGAAGTTTTTACATTATCAATCCATCGGAAAATTAATCATGAAACTGCAGGTGATCAAAGCCGATGACCAGACAAGAATTACGCCGCTGGACTCGCTTAAACGAAATTTTATTTTCCTTCCCAACTTGTTCATTGTTTTCGGAATGTGGCATACTGCCTGGATCATTGTGATCATTCTTATCTTAATAGAAATTTACCTGCTGTACACCTTCAATGACAACCAGCGTTTAGGAGATCAGTTTGCGGATACTATTGTGATAGAAAAATCAATATAATAGAGGTTAGACGTTAGACTTTAGATATTAGAAAAAAAGAGCTCTGCTTTTATTTCCAGCTTCTAAGCTCTAACTTCATGTTTCAATGGAAAAACTTCCTTCATATACGCTTTCACAACTGGCTTTGCGCAATGGTATAGACCGGCAGGAAATCTGGTGCGCCTATAAAGGGAATATTTATGAGCTGAATAAATCAAAATTATGGAGAGGCGGAAAGCACTATGAACATTGGGCCGGACAGGATCTTACAGAGGAGCTGAAAGATGCCCCGCACACTGAAAATGTCTTTGATAAGTTTAAAATTGTGGGTATATTAAAACCTTGATTTGGAGTGACGATTTACGAATGACGATTTACGAATATTGCCGTAAAATACGCTCCGCAAAGTAATTCATTCGTCACTCGTACTTCGTAAATCGTAATTTTTATTTTATAGCATAGCTGTTTAAATAAATCAAAAAAATTAATAAAGCTCAGGCCTAAAAATTAACATCATGATTGGAATTGTAGAAAGCGGTTCAACCAAAACTCAGTGGCAGTTTATTGACAAGAATAAAAAAAGATATACCAACAGGACTGTTGGATTCAATCCTTTTTATCAGACACCTGAAGACATCAGCAAGACCCTTAAAAAAGATCTTCTTCCCAACCTGGAGTTCAAAGATCCTATAGAAAAAATTTATTACTATGGAGCAGGCTGCGAAGCAGAGGTAAACAAAGCCAAAGTAGTGGAAGCCTTCAAAATGGCTATGCCCGGCACCAAAGTATTTATCATGCACGATCTTCTGGCTGCAGCAAAAGCTTTATTCGGCGATAAGCCGGGATTGGCATGCATTGCAGGAACAGGATCCAATACCTGCTATTATGATGGAAAGAATGTGGTAGAAAATGTACACTCACTGGGTCTGTTCCTGGGAGACGAAGGAAGCGGCGGATATAAAGGAAAATTATTACTTAAACAATACATCAGGAAAGCGCTGTCGGAAAAACTGATGAAAGCATTTGAAGCAGAATATCCGGATCGCACAGATACCATGCTGCAGAAGATATATGGCGGAGAAATGCCAAGCCGTTACATGGCTTCTTACGCTCCTTTCCTGGTGAAGCATATTGCCGAACCGGAAATTTACAAGCTGGTTTATCAAAGTTTTGAAGAGTTATTTGACAATTGCATACTGCGATATAAAAATGCCAGAGAAGTTCCCATCGGTTTTGTAGGCTCCATCTCCTATTATTTCAAAGATATATTAAACAAAGTTGCGGCAGACAAGGGATTAAAGATAAGCGTCATTGATCCGGATCCTTCCGAAGCTCTTGTAAAATACCACATGGAAAAAGAATTCATGCATG
>JAIERY010000149.1 GCA_019746425.1 Cytophagaceae bacterium | reverse complement strand
CTTATTAAAAATTTTCTTTTTTTTCCTCTTGCATCTATAAATTTAATTTTATCTCCTGCTTTTAATCTGCTGATCCATGCCGCACTTACAGGAATATGCACATCGCTTTCAGAAGGAGAATTAATTTCCGGTGGGCCCATCCACAGAATAGCCGGCCGGATAAAATTTCCGAAAAAATCTTTTTTGATTTTTATTTTTAAAATTTTCCGGCCTGGCTTAACGGGCCCCGTTCTTAATTTTAATCCGGCCAGGTCCATCAGTATTTTGCAGGATAAGCCTGTTTCTTTTTTTGCCCGGCGGATATTTTCAATCATTTTAATCCAGGTTTGCTGGTCATCATGAGCGCAGTTAATTCTGGCGCAGTCCATTCCTGCGAGTATTAAATCTTTTACCATTTGATAATTATCAGCTGTGTCGCTGGAAAGAGTTACCATTATTCTCACACTTCTTTCTTTATTAATGATACCAAAAAGTTTTTTGATATTGCTGTCCAGCAATCCGGAGTTATCGGGTATGGGAATTATTTCTGCAAGGTTGTCATGCAGGGGATCCTTTAAAAGTAATTTTAATTGATTGCACACTGTAACCAGAGAAGAATATACATGAGCTTCTGCTCTCCCCAGTGATGATAAGCCAAGAGCTGCCAGTTTCTGCTGTATTTCTCTGATGTCAAAATTCCTCAAAGCCAGGTAATGTAAAAGGTTGCGGGCACTTTTTCTGAATAAAGGATGGCTGGAATAAATTTCTGATGAAAAGCTTTTTTCCAGGGTCTGAGTATGGGTAATTATACTGGAAAGATTGCGTATTAACTCCCTGATTTTCTCCTCATTCATTTGATTTACAGACTTTTAATTATAACAATTATTTTAATCGAATAGTTAACCCGATTTTAACATTATCCTGAATAGCGGGTTTTTTTTAAGGTGCGGACAGGGACCGAGGAAGGGCTTTTATAAAGATCTTTTGTTAACCTAATTAATTTGTCATGAAATTTGTACTCAGGGATACCCGATTCGCGAAGCTTGATCCATCCCTCAAAAGAGAAATCTCAGAAAAATTATTTGGTGCGGAAAAAAATATAGCGATACTCAGATTGCTGATCGTATTGCTCAATGTTACCGTGTATACGTTCTTAATGAATAAGATCAATTCAATTGAATGGCTGGCCTATGCATTGATGATCGTGGCCTTTATTTATTCTGTCTTTGTACTCATCTTTCATCCTTATAAAAAATACCATCTTCTTCTTACCAGTTATTTTACTTCAGGCACAGATGCATTTCTGATCACTTTATGGATCATTGCGACGGGCGGTTATGAATCTTCTTTTTATGTGCTCTGGTATGCTTCCATTTTGGGTATTGCCATGCGCTATACATTCAGCGTGCTTTTACCTGAAAGATGTCGTTCTAATATTAAAATTGATAGTGGCACGGACAAATCCAGCAGAATTTACAGAGGGACTTCAGGGTTAAGCAAATATTGCATATCTGTTACCTATAGATTTAATTCTAATGTAACTAATTGTGTAGGGCCAGTTAATTCGGTAATTGAATTGAAGATTGGCGATGGATATCCAGGCTGTGATGTGTGCCCAAATAGAGATAATTAATTCGCATGAAAAAAGCAATTTTGTTTTTATTCTTTCTATCTGCTATCCAAGCGTATGCTCAGGATAGCAGATTGGCTTTTCATCTTTATGGCGGAGGAAGCTTATCTTTAATACAGGACAACTTATATTATGAAAATGTAAATGTCACCGATTACTCAGTATTACCGAAAGGATCGTTTACCGAAAATTTCAGAATCTATACTAGGCTAGCTCGGAACATTCATTTTATTTTAGGCTATGGACATAGCCGTACAGGACACTCAGGGGCTACCCCTGCCTTTTTTTTGCCGGATGATTCTCTTTTATTTTTCAAATCAGGAGTCAATTTTATAAGTGATTTTACCTATGCAGGGGACTTCGGATTTAATTTTAAATTACTCGAAAAACCTAAGTGGAATATTAATACTTCCATAGCATTCAGTATTGGAGAATCCAGGGTAGACATCAGAGGGAACAAGCAATATATTAAATTCGGAAATACAGTTTATTTAGATTCTGCTTCCTATAATGGTACTTCTATTTATGGAACCAAATCACTATACGTTCCTTATAAGGCATTGAAGTTCTCAATAGGCGCAGAATATAAAATAGGAAAAGCAAAGACTTCCGCTGTTACTTTCGACTTCTTTTTCAATCAGGGACTTAATAAGCTTGGTTGGGCAATTGCAGATGCAAGAATAGATAACAGATATATCAGAACAACTATGGTTAATAAAGGCAGTTATTTAGCTTTAACTTTAGGGTTCAAAAAATATTTTCAAGTAAGACCTATTTTAAATAACTAAAACATGAAACGATTTTTATTATTTATATCAATTATATTTTTTTCTCAAATATCAAAAGCAGAATTAGGCTTTGATACTTTAAAATTAAAAGCGAGCCGATCTTATAAACCCTCCAAGTCATCTCGCTTGGCGCACGTTTGTAACGCATGCCAATTAATTTAAGAAGAGATTAGAATATCTTGTTTAAGTTCTTTGAAATATTTTGTAGGCTATAGTAATAATTGTAAGAAGAATTTAGCAAGAGGGTACCCGTCACAGACGCGCCCAGCAGGATTTCATTCTTTCTTTTCCAACCTCTGCACTGAAAGCGCAGAGGTTTTTAGTTGAAAAATAGTTAAGCTTAATAGGACTAAAATTTTAAAAAGCAATAAATGGCGACGAAATGCGTATAATTTACGATGCTTTTATATAATTTTTAGGTGAATTCGACTAAGCCACTTTGACAAGTGATTATTTTAAAATATTTTTGACCTTCAATTTTTAATTTTTTCCAAAAATAAAATGAATATGAAAAAAGTATTTCTGTCCCTGGGCTTATTGATAATATGCTCTGTAATTTTTTATGCGTGTAAAAAAGATCAAGTAGAAGTACCTACTCCAATTTCAGAAATTGTAAGTGTACAAGATGGTCGTTTGATTTTCGATTCGAAAGAGAGTTATGAAAATTTTATTAACGATGAAAGTGATAACGGGAACGCAAGGCTTGCATTTAAAACAGCTATAAAAGGAAGCTCAGACACATTAATCGAAGATGATTTTCTTGCTGAATTATTAAATGAAAAAAACATTGTGCAGATCGGAAGCAAAGCATACAAATTAGATTTTAAAGAACATAAAGTGTATGTGCTAAGAGATGTAACCGATGCAAATATGATTTTACTCGAAAATAAAGATGTATCTAGTGGAAAGCTTGGAGTATATTCAATGGATGATGATGTATTGGAGGAAGAAGGTGAAGAAGTTAATTATAGCGCAACAGCTAAGAAAAAGAAATGCAAAGAAGGCGGTGCTAGAAGATGCAAGGATAGAGCAACACTAAATACAGAAGATGAAATTTCAGTAAAAGTAAATACTGATGGATCAATAGTTACAACAGTTTTAAAGTCCAGTTTTGCAGGAAAATTAGTCTATCAAAAAGCGGGTATTTATTTTAGTATTCAATCTAAACTTACCTGGGATTCTGAAAAAGTGATAACTACTTATCCTGCTAATGGCGGAAACCCTTCAACAGAATATGTCAGAAAGAATAATCAAAAGTTTCATGGTTTTGCCAATGCCAATGGAGTTTATAAAGTAAAATGTAAAAATGAATATACCCTTACAGCTTCTTTACCTGCAAAATGTTATAACAAAATGCAGTTAGATGACGAATCTAAAAAAGGTAGCAGATTATACAGAGGAAGTAAAGCTTTAAATAAGTATTGTATTGACGTAACATACAAGTTCAATACGGAAAATTGTGATCCGTCTGTAAATGCTGAAATGATATTTAAGATCGGGGACGGCTATCCGGGATGTGATGTTTGTCCTAATAAAGATTAATTAAATGAGACGACTTCAATTGCTGTTTATTTCATTGTTAATATCTGCCATTCAGGGGTATTCTCAGGATGGCAGATATTCTATTCATATTTTTGGCGGAGGCTCAGTTTCTCTTATTGAGCAAGATCTGTACTCTGAAAATCTTCCAATAGCTTATTATGATATCAGGCCAAGATTTTCAGGTACTGAAAACATAAGAATATATTTCAGGCTAACTGAGTCCATAAATTTTCTATTAGGTTATGGACATAGTAGAACAGGAGCCTGGCCATCTTTATATATTCCCGATACTACCTTCAAACAAGCGTATGGCATTACTCAAATAAGAGACTTTACCTACGCGTTTGATTTAGGAATTAATTTCAGAGTATTAAAAATCAACAGGTTTAATCTTAATACTTCAATAGCTTATTCTTTAGGGGAATCAAATGTATTTAGAGCGAATTCGACTAATATTAACTTTGGTGATACACTAGTCTACAAAAAATTAAGCTATGAGGGGGCTAATGAGCCCAAATATACTTCTTACAATTCTTTGAAATTTTCTTTAGGGACGGAATATAAATTTGGGAAGGCAAAAACATCTGCTATTACTTTTGATATATTTTTTAATCAGGGGTTCAAGAAGCTTGGATGGGAAATAAGTGATGAAAGGAATGATGACAGAGTTTACAGATTTACCAATATTAACCGAGGTAGTTACATTGCCTTTACACTAGGCATTAAAAAATATTTTGCAGTCCGACCAGAATTAAAACCATAGCTATTATGAAAAAATATCTTATAATGTTATTTATACTTTTTTACACAATCACTTTAAAAGCGCAAAGTGAGATGGGATTCGATACCCTTATATTAAGGGCTTCAAGATCTTATAAACCTTCTAAATCCATAGATGATACACGTAATTTTACTACTAAAAAAACTTTTAAAATCCCTGCATACCTCCGTGTAACTAGCGGAAACGCAGGAAATCATCAGGCAGTTTTGGAA
>JAIERY010000138.1 GCA_019746425.1 Cytophagaceae bacterium | reverse complement strand
CCTGATCCAGGAAAGTCATAGGCCGCAGCATAGGCGTACCTGATTTCTGGTATTGCCAGAAAGTAGTATATATATAAGGTAGTAACTGATATCTTAACTCAATAAATTTTCTTGCCAGGTCTTCGTACTCCGGACCAAAGGACCACGGTTCCTGATCACCATGATCTCCGGATGAATGCACCCTGAAAAAGGAATGGAAGACACCCAGCTGAATCCATCTTACAAATAACTCACCTGTAGGAGTTTCAATAAAACCTCCGATATCCGATCCGCAGAAAGAAATTCCCGATACGGCAAGGCGCTGACATTGCATATTGGCGATCCAGAGATGTTCCCAGGTAGCTATATTGTCTCCTGTCCATACAGAAGAATACCTTTGTATTCCCGAGTAACAGGATCTCGTAATTACAAAAGGCCTGTTAGGCTTTCTGAATTTTTTAACCCCTTCATAAGTAGCACGGGTCATTTGCATGCCATATACATTGTGAGCTTTACGATGACTGCATGGCTGTCCGTCGTAATCATGTCTTACATCGTATGGAAAGGTTTCAATTTCAAAAACTGCAGGCTCATTCATATCATTCCATACTCCTTTTATTCCATTCTCTGCAATAAGCCCTTTGAATAAGTCTGCCCACCATTCTCTCACTACCGGATTGGTAAAATCAGGGAAGTTGCATTCACCAGGCCATACAGATCCCTTCATTAAAGGGCCATCCATTCGCTGGCAGAAGTATCCCTTCTCTTTTGCCTCTTTATATACCCAATAATTTTTATCTATTTTAATTCCCGGATCAATGATGACAATTGTTTTAAATCCTTGTCGCGAAAGGTCACTCACCATTTTAGCCGGATCAGGGAAATAATCCTTATTCCAGGTAAAACATCTGAAGCCATCCATATAATCTATATCCAGGTATATAGCGTCGCAGGGAATTTTTCTTTCTCTGAATTCACTGGTGATATTCCTTACCGTTTTTTCAGGGTAATAGCTCCATTTACATTGATGAAAACCCAAAGCCCATAACGGAGGCAAATGCTCAGGTTTGCCGGTGAGGTCTGTGTATTGTTCGGCTACTTCCATCAGATTCGGACCATAGATGAAATAATAATTCATCTCTCCTCCCTGTGCCCAGAAACTTGCCACATTTTTTCTTTCAAATCCGAAGTCAAAAAAACTTCTAAAAGAATTATCGAAAAAAATTCCGTAAGCTGCTTTATGGTGAAGACCATAAAAGAATGGGATATTTTTGTAGAGAGGATCAGAATTTTTTAAGAAACCATAAGTGTCTTTACCCCACAGCTCAAATCTTTTTCCCCTCAGGTCAAAATCGCAGGACTTATCACCCAGCCCGAAAAAATGCTCGCCGCTCTGAACTTTACGGCTATTGAATACTATATTCCCACCATACTTTTTATGTTCTTCCCAATGGAAACCCTTCTCATCTTCTGAAAGAACAAGACCGTTTTTATCAAGTACTTTTACTTTCAGACCTTTCTTGCTGATAGAAACTTCAAGGAAACTGGTGATCACTACAAAATTATCCTCTTCTTCCACAAACTCAACCGACTTTACCTTTCCTTCAAAAGCGTGGGCAAAGGAATACGAAAAGTCTTTCATAAATTCGCCATCCGCTGTAAATCTGATCCTGATTATTTTATCTGTCTTAACACTTACCTCTAGCGCAGCCTCTGTGCAGTAAAAAAAGAAACTATTTCCTTCCCTCTTCCAACTTTGAACATTATCAGGAAATTCTTGCACTGCAACCTGACTCGCCCCTACATTCATGTAACTTTCCATAATCATCAAGGATAGTCCTTGCTCCTTTATTTATAATTAAAAATCTTTCCTCTGGTTCTAAAATTATTTAAATTCAGATTCTTGAGGACAAAAAGTTAATATTTTTTCTTACAATATAAAAAAAACCCTAATTCAGCCCGCATAAATACTTTCAGGGCATATTTTTTATAACCAACATTCAGGACTTTTGCTTAGAATCATCCCAAAAATTTACCATTTTTGTAAAAGCCTGTTGCCTGGTCAAAAATATTTGAAGTTTTAAAAACTATTTCCACACTTTATAGTTTAATGTATGAATTTTGCTGGTGAGAGCACTTCATCCATTTTTATTAAATGAATTACAGGAATTTTATTATTTAATCAACTATGAAAAGACCGAAAGTATTAATGTTAGGTTGGGAATTTCCACCAGTTATTAACGGAGGATTGGGAGTAGCCTGTCTCGGATTATGCAAAGCGCTCTCCAAGCATGTCGATCTCACTATGATTATCCCAAAATCTGATCCTAACTTTTTAGTAGACAAAGTAGAACTGATCGGTCTCAACAACCTTGAAATAGAAAACTTCAAAAAAATAAAAACCAGCAAATACTATAAGAAATTTGCAAAAGTAGAAACAGTAGAAGCGAACATAGATCCTTACGATACAGCCAATATTAATTTCGAAATATTAAAGACACAAAGCGGTATCAACCTGCAAATCTCTGATGCCGTTAATGTGTTTTCCATGGGAGACCTCTATGGCAATGACCTTGTACATAAAGTAATAGAGTTTGCCAAATACACTGCCAGACTTGCTTCGGATAAAGACTTTGATGTAATCCACTGCCACGACTGGATGACCTTCATGGCCGGAATTGAAATCAAAGCTATGACCGGAAAACCTCTTGTGCTCCATGTGCATGCCCTGGAGTATGACAGAAGCGGACCTGAGTCCAGAAATTTTGTTTATGAGCTGGAGAGATGGGGCATGCATTATGCCGATGCCGTAATCCCGGTAAGTAACTATACAGGCAATATAGCAGAATCTCATTATGGCGTTGGAAAAACCAAAATTCATCCTGTACACAATGGTGCAGATCCTGTAAAAGTATTTCACGACACTAAAGACTTCCCTGAAAAACTAATTTTATTCCTTGGCCGTGTAACCGGACAAAAAGGACCTCAATACTTTTTAGACATTGCTTCAAAAGTTATCGAGCACGTACCTAACGTAAGATTTGTGATGGCGGGAACAGGTGACAGACTTAGAAATCTTATAGAGACCGGCGCTTACAAGCAAATCGGAAATAAATTTCACTTCACAGGATTTTTAACCAAAGATAAAGTACATAAGCTCCTATCCATTGCTGATGTATATTGCATGCCATCTGTATCAGAACCTTTCGGGCTTTCTGCTTTAGAAGCGGCGCAATTTGGTATACCTTGTGTGATTTCAAAGCAATCAGGCGTATCAGAAGTGCTGTTCGGAGCCTTGACTGCTGATTTCTGGGATGTAGATAAAATGGCAGGACATATCATTTCTCTGCTTCAAAACGAAGCCCTGAGAGAATCTGTTATCCGCAATGCCTTCAATGACCTGCAAAACCTGACCTGGGACAAAGCAGCTGAAAAAGTCGTGGGTGTCTACAAAAAAGTGGCTTAATTGGAATTTACGGATTACGAATTTAGATTTACGGGTATTTTAATCGTACTGTGTAAAACGTAAGTCTAAAAAACAGATTATTTCTTAAATAATCTGTTAAGTTTGATTTTTATAGTTTAAATTTCCTTTAATAAGCATTATCAGCATGCCTTCAGTTTGTTTTTATTTTCAGGTACATCAGCCTTTCAGGCTCAAGCAATATTCATTTTTTAATATAGGGAATGATCACTTCTATGAAGATGACCATCTCAACCGCGATATTCTGAATAAGGTATCTGATAAATGCTATTTACCTGCGAATAAACTTTTGCTAAAGCTTATTAAAAAGCATAAGAGAGAATTCAGAGTTGCTTTTTCGCTAAGTGGCGTGGTACTGGAGCAATTTGAAAAATACAGACCTGATGTGCTTGATTCCTTTATTGAACTTGCAAAGACCGGCTGTGTAGAGTTCCTTTCAGAAACCTATTACCATTCGCTGGCATTTTTATATTCCAAAGATGAATTCATAAGACAGGTAGAAAAGCATAAGGAAAAAATCCAGGCTTACTTCAAACAGACTCCGCAGGTATTCAGAAATACAGAACTTATATACAACAATGAACTGGCAGATACCGTGCAAAAGATGGGATACAAAGCTATCCTATGCGAAGGAGTAGACTGGCTGCTTAACGGAAGAACTCCTCATTATCTTTATACAACTCCGAATAACAATAAGATAAAATGCTTATTAAGAAATTTCAGGTTGTCTGATGATATTGCCTTTAGGTTTTCCAACCAGGAATGGTCTGAATTTCCTTTAACGGCTGCTAAATATGCAGGATGGATTCATAGGTATTCCAAAAATTCAGACACCATTAATCTGTTTATGGATTATGAAACTTTTGGAGAACACCAGTGGGAAGGAACAGGAATTTTTGACTTCCTGGAGCATCTGCCTGAAGAGATATTAAAACATAAGGATTTTGTATTCAGAACGCCAAGTGAGGTAGCGGAAGAATATCCTGCCAAAGGAATATACGATGTACACCATACCATTTCATGGGCAGATACAGAAAGAGATCTTTCCGCATGGTTAAGCAATTCGATGCAGGCAGAAAGTTTATCCAAACTTTATAGCCTTGAAGAAGACGTCAAAAGAACCCGCAATAAAAATCTTTTAGAGATCTGGTCAAGACTGCAGATATCAGATCATTTTTACTATATGTGCACCAAGTACTGGGCAGATGGTGTGGTGCATAAATATTTCAGTCCGTACAATTCCCCTTACGATTCTTACATTTATTTCATCAATGCTTTATCAGATCTTGAACTGGTAGTTCATAAGACGGTGATTCATCAGGATAAAGTGTTGTCAAAATAATTTTAGAGTTTAGATGTCAGACTTTAGAGGTTAGACACTAGTGTATTGATCTTTAAATAAGCGAACTAATTAGGTTGATACGTCCATTTAAAAGGTTTCGCCCTGTCTTTGT
>JAIERY010000428.1 GCA_019746425.1 Cytophagaceae bacterium | reverse complement strand
ACAAAGACAGGGCGAAACCTTTTAAATGGACGTATCAACCTAATTAGTTCGCTTATTTAAAGATCAATACACTAGTTCCTTCCATTGCCGCAACAATTTCATTAAGCTTTTAATGAAGCGATAAAGAATCTTATTCTGGGTATGCCGGATAATAAACACCATCATAAAGGTAATGATCGCGGTGAGGGTATTGATGAAAATCTGCCAGGTTTTCGCTGAATTTAAACATCGGGCCTGTTACACCCCAGACAAGAATAATGAGAAATGCAATAATGAAGGCGACAGAACTGCCGGCAAAAAAATGTGTCACTGAAGGAGCAAATCTTTCAAATAAAGAATTTACTTACGTGCTTTTTATTTTTCATATCCCCTCCTCTATGGCGAAAAGATTCAGTCACTAACTCTATATTATCAACCGGGCAATAAATCATTTTGTGTTATTATACTGTATAGAGAGGCAAAAAACACTAGTCCAATGATGCCATAATAATATCATTCCACCCTTCAGAGTCGAGAGACTTATTTTTATTTTTTTTCTTAGCATCCAGAATTTTCTTTTTGAAACTCCAGCAGGTTTCCCGTCGCATGGAAAGTATTTCTGATAAGCGGTCGGCGGTAATGTCATTGTCTTTATTGACCAGATACACCATGTAAAATGCTTTGGTGATGGGGAATTTTAAAGCATGAAATAAAGTATCTGAAATAGGAGATTCAATATAATTACATTTTGTACATCTTCTTGAAAAAGGTGATGTTCCTTTTGCAAAACTTTCGTTGCCGCACTTTTTGCATGTATAGCCTTTTTCCCATTTTAAATTTACCAGGTATTGGAGACATGAGTTTTCATCGGGAAAAAAATCACTGAACTCTTCAAATTTAAGTCCCTTCAAAAATACCCTTGCATTTTCCAGTTCAGTAATTTCTTTTTTCAAATTCCAGTTATCGATATCCAGTTTTACATTCCACTGATTTGCCTGATCTCTCAATATTTTCAATTGTTCGTTGGCAGATTTAAGCTCTTCATTTTTCGCTTTGAGCTCCAGTGTACGTTCTTCGACTTTCTGCTCAAGTTCCAGGTTAACTTTATCTTTTAGTTTTTCATTTTCCTGCAGTTGCGAAATGATTTTATGCTGTGCTTCATCATTTTCTGCCCGAAGTATTTTAATCTGATCTATCAATGCTATCGCTAAAAAGAATACCTCAAACAACATTCCGAAATTGATGATGTACCAGTTAAAAATCGTGTAAGGGATGATACGCAGTTCATGAATAAAAATGATGAAAAAGCTGAGGAATAAAAATGTAAAGGCAATCACATAATACCGGGCATACTTGTTTCCACGCTGATAGGAAATAATTCCAGAGACAAAAGGAATAGAAAGAATAACAGTATCTATAGAAAAAACATAAAAAGGATGGGTCGGATAAATCCACAAAATACCGAATAAAATTCCTTTGGTCACGATCCCGGAGATCGCCACTTTATACATGGAAGGCTGTTCTGCTTTCAGCTTGAGAAACTGAATCGCATAGAGAATAGTCGATGCTACAAAAAGTATCTGGATCACATCACGGTGAGCTATATAATTGATCCATGGCAGGTCCTTCCATAAAAACTGAAAACCCAGTCCGTCCCGTCCAAAACAATAAAGCACTTCGGAAAGCACACAAAGCAGATAATAGAGATGTATCTTTTCTTTGAGCCTGAAAAAAAGATAAAGGTTAATCAGAATAATAAGGGAGAATATGCCGTATAGAATTCCAAGCAGCCAGTACTCGTATACAGCATGCCTGACAAAATCCTCGTGTGTTCTTATAGCAAAGAAAACACTGAGAGGATGGCTTCTCTTAAACTTTATATAATAGGTAGCTTCTTCGCCCGGACGCAGGTCAATAAGAAAAAGAAAATTTTTATGAAAGATATTCCTGTCTTTAAAATCACGATGATATCCCATCGAGGTTTTAAAAAAGCCTCCCTTATTATCAGGCACATAAAATTCTATTTCATCAAAATCAAAATTCCAGGACTCAAAATACCATGACTGATTTTCATTATCTCTGTTATTGACTACCGTGAGTTTTGTCCAGTAAATTTCAGGCAGTTCATCTTTATCAAAAAAAGATATGGTCCCATTTTTAAATTTACCTGAAAAATCAGCTGCGGAAACCTCTCCGATGGTAAACGAACCGGAAGTATCCCGGTACATATATAAGGTATCAAGAATAAAATAGAGATCCTGACCATCTTTCAATTCTATTCTCTGGGAAAAAGAAACAAAACTGAAAAGCAGGATACAAATACTTAAAATTATATACCTGATATGTTTTATCATGGCGAAAACCGGAAGAAGCGGAGTTTAAGAATATGCACTCTATTCAAGGCGCGGCAAGATCCAAAATTGTACTTTACCAATAAGTCGTCTCTTGAAAAAGCATATCCCTGATCCGCCTGGATAAGTTCAATATCCTTAATCTCGCCAAAAATTTCAGCATTACCTATATTATTCCGAACAAACCTCATAAAAAAACCCTATTAACCAGCAAAAAAATAGCTAAATTAAGCAAATAAGCATTTTTATTTTCCCGCAACAAAATGACTCAATAAAGGGCTTATTAAGATCATTTTTCGAAAAAAAATTTACTGGTTGCTTCACATTCTTAAGAAAAAAGAGATTCTTATTTCAAGAATTAAGAAAAGCAAAATAAAAAGACTATGGGTGTACTTATCAACGCTTATACTTCCGTAAAACTGGAGAAAAAAATGGTCGGAACGCTGGTTCCGGAAATTTCCAGAACCTTTGGCAGAAATACTTTTTCTATTCCTTTAAAAGAAGGTATCGACCTTAATAAAGAGATCAGACAGTTCTTTTCGGACCACTCCAGCGTGCAGAGAAGCATCGGCAGGCTTAGCTTCAAATACCATAAATCAGGCATTGACATTATTGAATTGTTTTATGACCATATGCTCGCTGCCTGCTGGGGCCAATATTCTGAAGTTTCACTGGATGAGTTTTCAAATGAAGCATATGCCGAAATAACCAGAGACGGCTACTTGTTTCCTTATAGGATTAAAAATAATTTTTTAAGAATTATTACCAGGGAGTTTTTCTCAAATTATACAAGCCTCAATGGTACACACTACAATATCCAGAAGATAAACAAGTATTCTTTTGCAAGAATAAGGCCTCTGGCCGAAGAAGCTCTTTTAGAGTTATCAGAAAAATATAGCGAATTCAAAGAAGACTTTTCCATATTTATGGAAGACTTTATCCAGCATCTTGGCTACATAAAAGAAGGAAAAGTTGTAAGCTACTATGATGAGCCTGTTATCATAATTCAGCAAGCGAGGATGTTTAAATAAATTTCCCATTCTATGAAAGAAGTAAGTCACATCATCATCATAGAAAACAATACAGTAGCCGGTTTGCTCATTGAAAAAAGACTGCGAGAAGAAAAATATAAAGGAGAAATAAAAATTACCGTGAATGGCGGACATGCTATGCTTTACATGGAATATTTATTTCTTACCAAAAAAATTACTCCTTCCAAAATTTTAATACTGCTAAA
Source organism: Cytophagaceae bacterium (assembly GCA_019746425.1). GTDB lineage: Bacteria > Bacteroidota > Bacteroidia > Cytophagales > Cytophagaceae > JAIERY01. Next base: position 1,280 of record JAIERY010000428.1, on the reverse strand, counting down.
TATCAATACGCCTATTATTGATGGTATTCAGTTTTTAAATAATTTCAAAAAAACAAAAAACTTCCCCAAAGAGCATATTATTATTATTACCCTGGAAGATGAGCTTACTGCGGAGAAAAAGGAACAGATAAAAAATATCGGCTATGAGTATTTCATTTCAGGAGCATTCTCCCTGAATGATTTAAATAAAATCATCACACAGCATTGCACCGATGGGGAAAGATCATGCATGGCTTAAATCTTCTTTTCACAGATCAGGAACATATTGGTAACAGGATAAGACATTTTAATCAGCTTCCCATTGGTCATTCTGTACAACTCTGCTTTATTCTCAAACCTGTTTTCTACTATCCATGGATTGGAAAATGCTACAGACTGCGGGCTGATATCAAAACCTGCTCGCTGTACATGCTGTTTCCATTCTTCAAATGACCAGAAAGAAAATGTTTCATGCATTTCACTCTGCCAGTTGTCGGAATGGTAAAGGATTCCTTCGGGTATTGGAATGATTGGCTGAGGTAACAGCAAAAATGATATCTTCAATTTTTGAATCTATTCCCAGGATTTTACCATATACATCCGGTTCATTTTTCAATCCCTCTTTAATCAATCTTAATAAATATTGAAACTAAAATGAGTAAGCAACTGATGACGTCCCGGAAATAATAAATGCGTAAGGATTGAATTTGAATCGTACTAAAAAATAAAGCTTACTAATTTAAAAAATTCCGCCTCCTTTACAATGTCCGGCAACAATTGCCCGATGCGAGGGTTTATTCCTGACTATATTGTTTACATTAACGATACAGGCGTCGTGGAGGCAGCGGTTATTAAGGAATGATTATTGCAGCAATTATGTAAATAAACTGGCTGCAAATTGAAAATTTAAATAATATTACGAAATTGCCGCACTTGCATAAATTATGGAACAAAGAAAAAAAGAAATACCAGGAGTAGTCCTTGGGGTAAAGTTGGACGAAAATGCGCTAACGGCTTTGCGTGAAGGCAAAGAAACCGAACTCATCACTGGCTTTGTAAGCCAAAAGTCAGGAAAAGTATTTGATGCCTATTTAAAACTGGGAGCCAATAATCAGATACGATTCCGTTTTCCTGAAAAAAAGAAAAAGGCTCCTTCATTTCCCAACAAGGTTCCTTCCAAAGTCGGAGGCGTTGAACTTGACCCGGAAGATATCGAAGATCTGAAAGCAGGAAGAGAAACCAAGCTCATCGTAGGACTGGAAAGCAAAAAGAAAGGCAAGTACTATGATGCTTATCTGAGA
>JAIERY010000319.1 GCA_019746425.1 Cytophagaceae bacterium | reverse complement strand
GCATGATCTCATTGGCGCGAAGCACAATAGGATTAGGCATTCCTGCCATCTGCGCCACATGAATTCCAAAGCTGTGTTCGCTTCCTCCCTCTTTGAGCTTTCTCATGAAGATCACCTTGTTGCCTACTTCCTTTACAGACACATTGTAATTTTTTATCCTGAAAAAATCATTGGCCAGCTGATTCAGTTCGTGGTAATGTGTAGCAAATAAAGTCTTGGGTTTGCACTTAGGATGATTGTGCAGATATTCCACAATTGACCATGCGATAGAAATACCATCATAGGTGCTTGTGCCCCGCCCTATTTCATCCATCAGGATGAGACTTCTTTCACTCAGGTTATTAAGAATGCTTGCCGTCTCGTTCATTTCTACCATGAAGGTAGATTCGCCCTTGGAAAGGTTATCGCTGGCGCCCACTCTTGTAAATATTTTATCTACCACTCCTATCTCTGCAGAAGAAGCGGGAACATAAGATCCTATCTGGGATAATAAAACAATCAACGCTGTCTGTCTGAGCAAGGCAGATTTACCGGCCATGTTGGGGCCTGTGATGATAATGATCTGCTGACTTTCATCATCGAGGTAAATATCATTAGGTACATATTTTTCTCCTACAGGAAGTTGCTGTTCAATTACCGGGTGACGGCCATCTTTGATATTGATCACTTTGGTTTCATTGATTACCGGCCTGGTATAATTATTATTCAAGGCAACTTTTGCAAAAGAAGAAAGACAATCAATGGAAGCTATCGTCTTCGCGTTCTGTTGAATGTGTGTTACAAAATCTTCTGCGCCGCGGATGAGATCCATGAATAGTTTATGCTCGATGGCAATCATTTTTTCCTCTGCCGTAAGGATCTTCTCTTCGTAAGTTTTTAATTCTTCGGTAATATATCTTTCGGCATTGACAAGCGTTTGCTTTCTGATCCAGTCAGCAGGCACTTTGTTTTTGTGCACATTCGTTACTTCCAGGTAATATCCGAAAACTTTATTGTAAGCGATTTTTAAAGAATTGATTCCTGTTCTTTCAATTTCTCTTTGCTGAATCTGTAACAGGTAATCTTTCCCCGAGTAAGCAATTTTTCTCAGTTCATCCAGCTCTGCATGGATGCCTTCTTTGATCATATTCCCCTGGTTGGTTACTACCGGAGGATCATTTTTTAATTCATTGCCGATTTTTTCTATCAGGAATTCACATACATGAAGCTGGTCTGACAGTTTTTTCAGAGAGGGCAGGGAAGATTTAGATAAAATTTCCTTAATGGGTTTAATATGCTCCAATGCTCTTTTCAGCTGCAGCATCTCACGCGGGTTGACCCGCCTTACCGCTACTTTGGAAATTAATCTTTCGAGGTCGCCAATATTTTTCAGGTTGCTCAAAAGCAGTTCAAGCAATTCATCGTTTTGTACAAAGGATTCGACAATGTTGAGTCTTTCTTCGATGGGAGAAATTTCTTTGAGAGGAAGCACTACCCATTTTTTCAGCATCCTTGCTCCCATAGGCGTTTGTGTCTGATCGAGGATATGCAACAGTGGAATACCTTCCGCATATTGAGGATATACCAGTTCCAGGTTCCTGATAGTGAATTTATCCAGCCATACAAATTTCTCTTCCTCGATCCTGGCGATGTTGATGATGTGCCTGATGTCACGGTGCTCTGTCTCCGCCAGGTAAAAGAAAATGGCTCCTGCAGAAATAATTCCTTCGCGCAGCGATTCTATTCCAAAGCCTTTTAAAGAAGAAGTTCCGAAGTGTGTGGTAAGCGTTTCATAGGCATAATCATGCGCAAAGACCCAGTCTTCCAAAGCATAGGTATTGTATTTGTCTCCGAAGTAATCTGTAAACTCTTTGCGGTTTGATTTGGAAAAAATTACTTCAGAAGGATTAAAACTTTGCAGCAGTTTCTCTATGTAGTGGAAGTCTCCCTGCGAAGTCATAAACTCGCCGGTAGAAATATCTAAAAAAGAAATTCCGTTATAATCTTTGCTTAAGAAAACAGAAGCCAGGTAATTGTTGCGTTTTACATCCAGCACATTGTCGTTGAATGAAATGCCGGGCGTTACAAGCTCTGTTACACCTCTCTTTACAATCCCTTTTACCATCTTAGGATCTTCCAACTGGTCACAGATGGCAACTCTTTGTCCGGCTCGCACCAGTCGCGGCAGATAAGTATCCAGTGAATGGTGAGGAAATCCTGCCAATGCTATTTCAGAAGCGGTGCCGTTGCCTCTCTTGGTAAGCGTGATGTCTAATATCTTAGCAGCTTTTACGGCATCTTCGCCAAAGGTTTCATAAAAATCTCCCACTCTGAAAAGCAGCAGTGCTCCCGGATATTTCGCCTTGATAGCATTGTATTGTTTCATTAAGGGAGTTTCCACCGAAGAGCTCAAAGCAGATAAAATTTAGGAAATATGAATGATGAACATTTTGGTATATAAAGATACCTTTTTTCACTCTAAAATTTGAATTCTATTTAAATAATGTGAATAACTTTTTACATTTGAATACAAGTGCAGAGAAATGAGCGCTACGTGCTGAGGTTTCTTATTCTCTCAGCACTCATCTCTCCACACGCTGCACTAATATCCCTGAAAGCAATGACGAAAAAATTAAGCATGGACGAACTCAACAGGAAATCGGTTGAGGATTTTAAAAGCGCAGAAAAAAATAATCTTGTCCTTTTGCTCGACAATGTGAGAAGCCTGCACAACGTAGGTTCTGCTTTCCGGACAGCTGATGCTTTCCTGGTTAAAAAAATATTTCTGTGCGGCATTACCGGCAGTCCACCCAATCGTGAAATTCATAAGACAGCTTTGGGAGCAGAAGAATCAGTAGACTGGGAGCATCATCCAAACAGCATTGAGCTTATTCAAATATTAAAATCAGAAGGATATAAAATTGTCTGTATCGAGCAAACAGATAAAAGTATTTCGTTGAAAAATTTTACACCCCGGGAAAAAGACAAATACTGTTTCGTTTTCGGCAATGAAGTTTTTGGAGTAGATCAGCAGTTAATTGATGTTGCCGATTTCACTATTGAAATTCCTCAGTATGGCACCAAGCATTCTCTCAATGTTTCCGTGAGTATCGGGATTGTAATATGGGATTATATTACTAAAGCGCTTCCCTGATATCATTAAATCTTTTAGAGTCCAATCACTAATTAAAAATTTCATATTTGTGTAAAAAAAATACAATTTTCACCTTTAAAATTGTCTTAAAGAAATAATAATTGTAATTTTAAGATCTTTTTATGGTGATTTAAAAATGAATTAAGGAGAGACTTAAAGTGAAAATATTTAATAAGTACATGAGAAAAATTTTACTGCTTCTATCGGTTGTGTTGCTTTATACCCGGGGGGTTTCCCAGGGAGTGTCGGATGATTTTAATGATAACTCGCTCGGCACGGGCTGGAATGCCAATGCAGATTATGTCTTAACGGAAACTAATCAGGAGCTTGCTATTGCCGCTTCTGCAGTAGGTCCAGGTTATGAGAATTTTATATTTACTTTTCCTTCCAAAGATATTTCAAGTGTTCCTTTTGTGAAACTGAATATGAAATCAGCCGCACAGGTAAATGTACGTATCGATCTTATTGACGGGAATGGCAAGGTGACCAATAATTCTCCTATAGTAAAAGCAGTGCCCGGCACAAACACTTACGGAGCATTTACTTATAATTTTTATAATTTATTTTCCCAGTCATATCCTCCTCCCAATGTGGTAGCAGTTGATCCTACTGATATCGTGGGGATGATCATATTTTTCAAACCGGGAGGTACTGCATTTTCCGGCACGGTTTACTTTGATGATCTTCAGATAGGCTCTGCTACAGGACTTACACTTCCTCCCGCTGCTATAAGATTAAATCAAATAGGGTTTTATCCCAGTGCAGTGAAGACCGCTATAGCGGTGAATGCATCTGCCGGACCTTTTTATATTGTCAGTGCAGATAAGCAGGATACACTCTATACAGGTACGCTGGGGAACGCTGCTACCTGGTCTCCATCGGGAGAAAGTGTGAGGAAAGCAGACTTCACTTCTTTTATAACTTCCGGAAGCTACTATATAAATGTACCAGGCCTTGGATATTCTCATCTCTTTGATATAAAAAATGCTGTGCATCATGATGTGGCCAAAGCTACTTTGAAGGCATTCTATTTTCAAAGAGCATCCACTGCATTGACCGCACCTTATGCGGGCGACTGAATAAGACCTGCAGGACATATGGATAATAATGTGCTTGTTCACAATTCTGCAGCAAACGCATTCCGCCCGACCGGTACAATTATTTCTTCTCCACGCGGCTGGTATGATGCAGGAGATTATAATAAGTATATAGTGAATTCAGGGATTACAACTTACACTGTTCTATCCTTGTATGAGCAATATCCGCTTTATTTTGATACTGTTAATCTTAATATTCCAGAGAGCGGCAACACTCTGCCGGATATTCTGGATGAAGCTTTATGGAATGTAAGATGGATGCTCACCATGCAGGATCCTTCCGACGGAGGTGTGTATCATAAACTTACCACTGCTGATTTCAGCGGCACTGTCATGCCGCATATTAATACCAGCACGAGATATGTAGTTCAGAAAAGCACGGGAGCCACTCTGAACTTTGCCGCAGTGATGGCGCAGGCAGCAAGAATTTTCAGTTTGTATCCGACACAGCTTCCGGGCCTTGCAGACTCCTGTATCAATGCCTCCGTGAATGCATGGATATGGTCCAGAAAAAATCCTAATGTACAATACAACCAGGCTTCGCTTTAATAGCCCGCTATCAACACAGGTGCTTATACCGACTATGATTTAGAGCATGATTT
>JAIERY010000367.1 GCA_019746425.1 Cytophagaceae bacterium | reverse complement strand
GACAGAAAAAATGTTATTCTTCTTCCTAATATTCCTAATGTTAAAAATTTACCGATAGTAGATATTCTTGGAAAAAATTTACCCGGACTAAAAGTTAAGATTGAAAATGATGCTAAGTGCGCTACGCTTGGAGAATTTTATTTTGGCGAAAATAAGGGAATTGAAAATTTTGTATTCATTACCCTGGGAACAGGTGTAGGTGGAGGAGCAGTAATTCATAAAGAATTATTTATCGGCGCAAGAGGCAATGGGATGGAAGTAGGACATATGATTGCCAGAAATGGCAAAACACTCGAGCAGCAAATCGGTCTGCAGAGAATATTGGAATACGCCAAAGATACTATTGGCAATGCCACTGATACCAATCTTAATAAAGCAGAACTTACCATGCATGCACTGGTTGCTGCGGCTTCCACGGGCGATGTATATGCGAAAAGAGTATTTGCCTTTGTAGGAGAAACACTGGGTGAGACTTTGGTGTCTATCGTTCGTGTGCTGGATGTCGATACTATTTTAATAGGTGGAGGAATTTCTGCAGCATTTGAATACCTCGTGCCAGAAGCAATCAGCGTTATGAAAGTGAACCTTCCTCCTTACTATACAGACAATTTACAGATTAAAAAAGCTTCCTTAAGCAATGATGCCGGTATACTTGGCGCAGCCGGACTTATACTTCACGAACATCAAACCTGGTAACTGGCAGAAGCTGGAAGTTAGATGTTATAGATTTACAAAATATACTAAATTCTAACTTCCAGTTTCCAGCTTCTAGCCTCTAATCAGCATTATAAATTTTATCATAATATTCCTGTGCCATTCTGCCTGAATCAAACTGAGGTGTGACTTCCCACATTCCGGCTTTCATGATATCCAGCCATCTTCTCTTATCATAATAATAGGTAGGCACTACCTCATTTTCGAGCACGTTCCATAAATTGTTTTCATCCACTTTATCCTGCTGTTCATCAGTTTCTGCATGTTCTACATTGATCATAAATCCATTTTGTCCGTGCCTTGCAAACTCAGGATACCATCCATCGGCAATAGAAAGATTTACCGCTCCATTCATGGCTGCAGTCATACCGCTGGTACCGGAGGCTTCTCTCGGGAATCTTGGATTGTTAAGCCACACATCTGCACCTTTTTTCAATATGGATGATAATTTTAATTCGTGCCCTGTCAGCACTGCACAATTTTTCAGCCTTGCAGTTTTTTCGATAATGCTATTGAAAATACTTATTCCTAGATAATCCTCTGGGTATGGCTTGCCAGCCCATATCATTTGTACAGGTTTATCGGTTCGTGTTACCAGGTTTACAAACCTGTCGTAATTTCTTAATATCAGATCGGGTCTTTTATATCCGGCAAATCTTCTGGCCCACACAATGGTCAGAACCTCCGGATCAAAAAGGTTTCCGGTTTGATCTGCTACTACTTCGAACAATTGCTTTTTGAGCTCTTTCTTTTTCCAGCTCAGCCATTCGTCATTATGTTTTTCCAAAGCCTCTCTCAATTCACGATCCATCCAGTAATTTTTATTTTGTGCATTGGTAACAGAAGTAATCCGGCATATGCCCTCGTTTTCTTTCCACATTTCATTCGATGTGTTTTCATGAATTTTGGAAACCGCATTGGCAAGTTTGGCAAAGCGAAGTGCGGTTAAAGTATAGTCTACCACTCCGTCTTCTCCTATTTTGGCAATCTGCTCCACTTCTTCCATAGGAATACCATCGAAGAAGCCCATTTCATTCAATAATTTGATATCATGCTTTTCATTTCCGGCGGCTTCAGGTGTATGAGTGGTGAAAACCACTTTGGATTTTACGGCATCAACATTTTTATATTTTGAATATAAATGAAAAACGAGAGGAAGTGCGTGTCCTTCGTTCATGTGATATATCTCTGCATTATACCCTATGATGTCCAGTAATTTTGCTCCTGCTTTTCCAAGAACTATCGACTGAGCAATCTTTGCCGCTTCATTGGAGTCATACAGCTTGAAAGTAATTGTCCTGGATAAATAATCATTTTCTGGTATATCGGTGCTGAGCAGAAATAGGGGTGCTGAGTTAAAAACATGCGGAGGTAAATAATACGCTTTAATATAAACCGGGCTGTTATGAATAGACACTGGAAATACAATGCCTGTGTCCTGTAAAAAGGAATATTGTTTTTTTATAAAATCAGCTTTCATCAATCCTTCCTGCTCTCTGCCCTGATCATAGTATCCATATTTCCAGAGTATGCCTACGCCTATTAAATTCTGATTGAGTTCATAGGCGCTTCTTAAATGAGAGCCTGCTAAAAAGCCTAAGCCTCCTGAATATAATTTTAAGGCCTGATCAATGGCATATTCCATACAAAAGTAGGCTACCTTCTTTCCTGATTTTGGTTCCTGTTGAAATTGAAATGTATTGGGGGAATGATGTGTCATATGTTAGGGAATTAAAAAGTAAATTTTAAACTAAGTAAATCTATTATACCGAATCATGAAAATTATTTTGGATTATTTTATCCATATATCAACATTGCTGAAATATCAGGGGATTGAATATAAATAGGAAGAACTATTGGAAGTTTGCTGATTTATAGACTCAAAGGAATATGTTATGCTGTCATCATGATCTTATTCTTGTGCAGAATTTCTGATAATTTATTTTCGGTGAGAGGTTTATTGATGTGCATGATTTTTTCCATTTGGAGAAGCTTAGTATCCTTCAGGTGAGAAGAAGTAGTGAGTACTACTGCATCTGTATTGGCTTTATTATCGAGATGAATATTTTTGTACACTCTTAAAAATTCAAAACCATCCATCACCGGCATATTCAGGTCCAGAAAAATCAGCTCGGGTCCATCCGCATTATTTTTTTCGGCAAACTCTCTGATAAAATTAATTCCTTCTTCGCCATTGGATTTTACCTCTACGCGCTTGCTGATATTGCATTCCTTTATAAGGTTTGAATTGATGTAGTTTGTAATAGGGTCGTCGTCTATTAATAATACACAATTGAGCTGTTTCATATTCTCACTTTTAATTGTCCAGTAACAATTCACCGGAAAAACAGCCGGGTTTTAAAAATGTTTGCCAGTATCATATAATTTTACAGGATATGTAATCTATTGAGCCATTTTTCATACTTATTCCCAAAAACTATTAGTATTTTTGAGAAAATGATAAAGCAATGAAAGTTTTAAAAACCATAATCCTTATTCTCTGGGTAGTCCTGACTACTATTTTTATCCTGGGTGCGCTAACGCCTCTTGAATTTGTCAGTCCTGTATTGATGTACGCATCTTTTTTAGTGACATTTAACGGACTATTCGCTCTGCGTTTTCTGCTGACCGATTTTATAAGCCTTAAACTTTCCAAAGTATTTTTAAGCCTTACAGTCTCTCTGGCAATAGCTTTTACCTATGCATTTTTACCCAAGCTGAATAATGAATGGAAAACTCAGGAAATTTTATATCGTCATAAATCCTATTCCCAGGATGTCATTGCTTTTCAAATGGAATCACTAGGGCAGGGCTACGATCACAGAACTGTAAAAATTGAGAAATTCACTCCCATATTCAACTATGTAACCGAACTCAAAAATGCAGAGGCCACCGCTGCTGCTGGTAACGACTGGATAAAGGTCAATGAATACATCAATGAATTGGGCCTGCAAAAATAATTTCATAAAATTATCCACTCCCAAAACAAATTGATTTTTACTGTGGTTAGATTTATAGGATTTGCGATGGGCAGAGGCGATAGATGAGGTTGTTGATTGAGGGGATAGAGGATAAATGTGATGTGATCTAATAATCCAGAATAGATAAGAGGCTGAGCTAATACTCAGCCTCTTTTTTTATGTAAAATATTAGGAATACTTAATTATACAGGAGCGTTGAACCGGTTCTTCGGTAAATACAAATTTTGCGTATTTTCCTCTTAAAGACTATAAGAACATATTACCCCTCCCTTGGGTTTAATTTATACTAATCAACCCTATATGTATCTATACTCAGAAGAACAAAGGACATTTAAGGACCGGAAGGATGCAGGCGTTCAGCTTGGCCAGGCCCTCGAAAAATATAAAGATCAGAATGTATTGGTAATCGGTATACCCAATGGCGGTGTTGAAGTCGGTTACTTCGTAGCTAAACATCTGAATGCAGAGCTTTCTACTATAGTAACCAAGAAGCTTCCATACCCCGGACAAGAGGAAATTACTTTTGGAGTAATGGCTGAAGACGGTTCTGTATTTATTTCCGAAAGAATTAAACACAGCATTTCCCGCGTTGAATTTGAAAAATTATTAAACCGCCAGAAACAGGAATTGGAAAGGCGTGTGAAATTTTACCGTAGGGGAAAAGAACTTCCTGACATGAAAGGACGAACCATTATTATTGTGGATGATGGGATTGCCACCGGCGCTTCGCTGGTACCTGCCATGGATATGTGTAAAAAAAGAGGCGCTGCAAAAGTGATCATTGCTTCGCCTGTAGCTGCTAAAGAAAGACCGGCAATTTTACAAAGAGCAGACGATTATGTGATATTGGAAAAGCTGGAATTCTTTTATGCTGTGGGTCAGGTATATGAGGAGTTTGGGAATCTTAGTGATAAAGCCGTAGCAGAGATTCTCAAAAAAGCGGCCGATTGGAAAAAAGACGAATCTGCCTGATAAAAGTTCATTCTCACCGAGAATTAAATAACCAGCCTGTTTGTTATAAAAGAAAGGTTATTTAAATCTTTAAATTATGGCAGCAAATGTATGTGGACGTGAAAAACGGACCAGAGGTATTGTTGGGGTATTGTTTATAGTTCTGGCATTTATTGTTGGAGA
>JAIERY010000174.1 GCA_019746425.1 Cytophagaceae bacterium | reverse complement strand
ACAAAGACAGGGCGAAACCTTTTAAATGGACGTATCAACCTAATTAGTTCGCTTATTTAAAGATCAATACACTAGTTGAGATTATCAAAATTAGCCTTTGTCTAATTAAAAGCAAAAATTATCGAATATTTTTTTATGTTTGTCGTCTTATTTTTAATTTTGGTCGCTTGCAATTAAATTAATCAGTTATAAACCAGCTATTTATGAACTCATTTTCCATCCTTTTGTCTGAAAAAACTTATCCACAGCTCTTTGCTCCATTACAGAGGCAATGAAGTTCCATACCGGACTGGGAGGAATTTTTCTATTCCTCTTTCATCTTTCCTGTTCAGGAGGGGGAGATAATACTATCAATGGCGGGAGAAGCGCTGCTTTGGCAAATGCTTCAGTCACTTACAATGATGAGTGGGCTCTGTTTAATAATATAGCTGGCATCGGTTCGCTTGAGCATGCTTCTGTATTTATTTCATATTCCAATCTTTACAACCTTCCCTATTTTAATAAAGCTGGAATCGGATATGTATTACCTGTTAAAATTGGGGTTGCAGGATTAAGCATTCAGAGATTTGGCAGCAATGTCTATAATGAAACCAAGATCGGATTAGGACTTGGACATTGCATCAGAAATGTAAGTCTGGGATTAAAAATCAATTATTCTCAAATCGGAATTGAAGGAATCGGCACAAAAAATAATATTGTTTTTGAGTTCGGCGGTATCAGCAAAATATCAAGGCAGCTTTATTTCGGTGCACATATCTTTAATTTAAATCAGGCTAAGATCAATAAAGAAGACCTGGAATTTATTCCGGTGATCATGAAAGCCGGTCTGAGTTACCGGCCGACAGAAAAAATAATATTCAATACCGAAATAGAAAAACAAATTGATTTTAAGCCATCCATCAAATGCGGTATTGAATATAAAATCATCAAAAGTTTTGTCTTAAGATCCGGAATTTCCACCAGGCCATACATCCATTATTTCGGAACAGGTTTCTCCAATAAAAAATACTCCTTTGATTATGCCTTTAATTTCCATCATTACCTGGGAGCTATGCATCATATATCAGTAAGCTATTTCTTTAAACAGAAAAATGAAAAGTAAGCTGATCTTTATTCTGTTTTTTCTTTATTCTGCTTTATCATCAGCACAGTACAATACTGATGATAATAATATTGAAAGTATTATCCTGGAAGTGGTTCAGGAAAACCAGGAATTAGATTACGAAGAAGTGTATGAAGCTTTAATACAGATTTATTCCGATCCGATTGATCTGAACATTGCAAGTAAAGAAGATCTTGAATCGCTGTATATTTTAAAGCCCCTGCAAATAAATAACTTTTTAGAGTATAGAAATCTTGCCGGACCATTTGTTTCTATCTATGAGTTACAATCCATTCCATCTTTCGATCCGGAAACTATAAGGAAAGTTTTACCTTTTGTATATATAAAAGATAAAAGCTTTCTGCCCCGAAATTTATTCAGAGAAATATTGACTAACAGGAATCATTATCTTTTGATGAGAACAGAAAGAACCTTAGAAAACAAAAAAGGTTTCATAGAAGATTCTCTTGGAAATAAAGCTTTTACAGGCGGAGAGCAAAAAATTTATTTCAGATACAGAAATACCAAAGCCCGTCAATTCAGCTATGGATTTACCATGGAAAAAGATGCCGGTGAAAAAAAATTTAATGACTTTACTTCTTATCATCTTGCCTTGTACAATAAAGGAAAAGTAAAATCGGCATTGATCGGAGATTATCAGGTGCAATTCGGTCAGGGATTAATACTTGGCGCAGGCTTCAGTCTTGGGAAAGGTTCGGAAACTATTTTAACGGTTAAAAGAAATAATACAGGTATACGGCCCTACACTTCATCAGGAGAATATAATTTTTTCAGAGGTGCATCATCCACTATTCGCTTAAAATCTTTTGACTTAAGTGCTTTTGTTTCGCATAAGCAAATAGATGGCAATACAGGAGACTCGATAAATTCTGAAAAAACCTTTACTCCTGTCACTACAGGATATCACAGAACTACATCCGAATCAGCTAAAAGAAAAAATATTCAGGAAACTATAACTGGTGGAAATATTTCTTTTTCTTCACGCAATAAGAAATTTCATATAGGTATTACTTCAGTGGCCACGTATTACAATGAATATCTTTTAAAAAATCCCGAACCATATAATCGTTTTGACTTTTCGGGGAAAGAAAATTTTATTTATGGACTTGATTGTTCTTATCAGTGGAAAAATTTTTATTTTTTTGGCGAGTCAGGGATGTCTTCCGGCAAAGGAAAAGGGATCGTTAGCGGATTTATATCCACACTCTCCTCTTCTATTGATGTATCTTTTCTTTACAGAAATTACGAAAAAAAATTCCACAGCTTATATGGCAATGCATTTGGGGAAAATACCGACAACAAAAATGAAAAAGGAATTTACTGGGGTATTAAATTAAAAATAGCACCTAAGATAATATTAAATGCTTATTACGATCATTTCTATTTTCCCTGGTTAAAATATCAGGTTGATGCGCCTTCAGAAGGGTATGAATATTTATTCAGGCTTAATTATATTCCTTCAAAAACAATTTTAATCTATTTACAATTCCGGCAGGAGGATAAAGAAAAAAATCTCGCCGGGAATTCTTATCTCATTGACTACCCTGTTAATAGTCTTAAAAGAAATGGCGTTTTTAATTTTGAAATAAAGGCAACACCGTCACTATTTCTTCGAACCAAAATACAATGCAGCTCTTACCGGCAAATCGATGAGCCAACTTTTGGATTTTTAATTCTGCAGGATGTGAGTTTAAATTATAAACGGTTTACTATTGCAGGCCGCTTTAGCGTTTTTGAAACCGATGATTTTGAAAACAGACAATACACTTATGAAAGAGATGTACTTTATAATTTTTCCATTCCGTTTTATTATGGAAAAGGAATACGCACCTATTTTCTTCTAAAATATAAACTCTCTAAAAAGTTAGAGCTATGGTTAAAGTACTCGCGCACGAATTATCGTGACAAGCAAATAATCGGAAGCGGACCGGATGAAATACAAGGGAACAGAAAAACAGATATTAAGGCACAGCTAAGATATAATTTTTAATTTCTGCCTGTTTTTTATAGATAGCCCATGCCTTAAGGCATGGGCTATCTATAAAAAACTTCACGTTCTCTTTCAAATCCTTTTATTATATTTATTTCAGTCTGTATCTATTTTCACTTTCTGTATTATTAATTTGAACATGATAGAATACTTAGCTGTTGCCTTATTGCCGCTTGTCATTATCCTCATTTACATGATTGTGAGGAATAATGAAAAATATAAAGAATAGCCTGAACGAAAAGGATTTGCATTTATTTCAAGAGAGAATAAAATCAGCGGTAATTGAAGAAATAGAAAACCCTTTTAAATCTTTTTACCGTAAGAGAAAAAATAGATATCTTTATTATCCATGTCAGATTATTATTCACTATTAGAAGTTTCCAGCACTGCTACAGAGGCGGAAATAAGGGCTGCTTACAGGCGCAAAGCCAAAGTAATGCACCCCGATGTGAATAAATCCAATGATGCGCATTCCAGGTTTGTCTTGTTAACCACTGCATACGAGACACTGATCAATCCCCAGAAAAGAGAAAAATACAACCTGAAATATCGCTACGGTACTTCATCATCAAACTCTAATAATGCCTATCAGCAATGGGTAGAGGCGCAAAAAGCAAAAGCGCGGTATGAAGCCCAGATGAGGCATTATGAATTCTTAAGAAACAGGGAAAAATTCAAACAATCAAAGCTTTATTTCCTGGCCATCTGGGTCACGCATATTGCAAGATTGGTGGCCTATGCATTCGGTGTGGCCGTTATCCTCATCTGCCTGGTGCTTGTTTTCCATTTGCATTTCATGCTCTTATTTTTCCTGCTTCCATTTATATGCGGAGGTATCTATCTTATTAAGTGGACCAATGACTGGTTTCAGGAGACAAGACGCTATTTTTAATTACTAAATTTTTTAGCATTTTACTATTTTTTTTAGTATTATTGCTAAATGACAAACAACCATCCAGACTACTTTAAAGGCCGCGGCGCTCAACTCAATACTCAGAATAAGTTTTTGAAGAATGCTTATGTCACTGAGCATATTGAAGGATTGGACGAACCCATATTTTCCAATTCTAAAACTCAATTCTTTCATGAGAATCCCAAAAAGATCGTCAACAAAGTCGACAGCCCGGACCTTGGATTGATGTATTCCATGAACCCTTACCAGGGTTGCGAGCATGGATGCATTTATTGCTATGCCAGAAACTCCCATGAGTACTGGGGGTTCAGCGCAGGGCTGGACTTTGAAAGAAAAATTATCATAAAAGAAAATGCTCCTTACCTGCTGGAAAAATATTTAAACAATCCGAAGTATGAAGCATATCCCATTATGCTTTCCGGTAACACAGACTGTTACCAGCCTATCGAAAGAAAAAAAGAAATTACCAGGAAAATGCTGCAGGTGTTGTGGAAGTTCAGACATCCGGTTGGCATCATCACCAAGAACAGCCTGATACTGCGTGACCTGGACATACTCGCAGACCTTGCAAGCCTTGATCTTGTACATGTAAATGTTTCTCTCACTTCGCTCAATGAAGACCTGAGACAGAAACTTGAACCGAGGACTGCTTCCTCTCTCAACAGGCTGAAAGTGATTGAAAAACTTTCCGCTAAAAATATT
>JAIERY010000355.1 GCA_019746425.1 Cytophagaceae bacterium | reverse complement strand
CCTAAATTGCTTTGAAATGGAATAATCTTACCATGAAAAAGAGCCCAGTATTATTATTTATCCTTTTCTCTTTATTTCCCTTAATATCCTATTCACAGATAAAAACTCCGGATAAAAGACCTTTTAATATTGGGATCTTTTCAGGTATAGGCGGTTTGAATTTTACTCCTATACCCGGCCTTGACCTTCATTATAAAGGTACTTTGTTGAGACTTGCTCCCGGTTACAGAGTGTATGGCGGTGGCGTTATAAGAGAAATCATGCCCTTGTCAGAAGTATTTTATAACTGGTATTGGATTGCCTCTTTATATGGCGCTGTTGGAAAAGAAGATTATTTGCACGGTCCTGCTACAAAAACCAAAGTGACTTCTACCTATTATAAAGGGATATTCTTAACCGGAGCCAAAGTATATTTCAGTTTAAGGTGGTATTCTCAATTGCAGGGAGGAATTGCCTATACCCAATATAAAACTCCAGGCTTCTCCTCAGATGAAAGCTTTAGCCCTTATTTCGAGTTTACGCTAGGACTTAATCTGTTTAAGTCTTATGTAAACGAACTCAATTTTCAATAATTTAATCACTCTTATTTTTCATTGATATGAATTTCCTAGCGCATGTTTATTTGTCGGGAGATTCTGAAGAACTTATCATCGGAAATTTTATTGCTGATGCTATCAAGGGAGATTACTCTCATTACAGCGATGGAATAATCAAGGGAATAAAGCTGCATAGAAAAATTGATGAGTTCACCGATTCTCATCCGGTAGTAGATCTGAGTAAAGACAGGCTGAAGCCTGAATATGGGAGATACTCTTCTGTTATAGTAGATATTTTTTACGATCATTTTCTTGCCAAAGACTGGTCTAAATACTCCTCCGTGCCATTGAATGAATATGCCCTGATGATTTATCAGCTTATGAGTGACCATCTGGAGAATATGCCTCCCAGAGTACATACTTTTTTGCCGTTTATGATCTCAGGAAACTGGCTGGTTAATTATGCAAACCTTACGGGTATTGAAAATACTTTGAAAGGCATGTCCAGGCGGGCCAAGTTTGAGTCTGGCATGGAAAGATCTATTGAGAATCTGCGCAGAGATTATAGTTTATATGAAGCTGAATTCAACCAGTTCTTTCCCGAACTTCAGAAATACGTTCAATCCCTTCTTTAATCCTGTAACTCTTTATTCCATGGCCATAGCCAGCTATTCAAAATGCTATCTTTAGCCTTTCAGGCTCTATATAATTACTCCTTTCATTTATTGCTTCCTACCCGTCAAAACTTGTGCTTTAAGCGTAATGTTAAAAATCGTATTGCTCGCAAAAAGCTTGTATTTATTGTTTTTAAGCGACTTTATCAGATCGCAATTTGTTGTCAAACCGTATAGGTTTTTACCACAACTAATTGTAAATCAATAAGTTAATAAAAATATTTTTAATATTTTACTTGCTTCTTGAGGCATATAAGAGCAACTTTATATAAAAAAACATTATGAACTACCTGATCACCATTTATCTGTCACAGTACTTTCAGAATAATGATAAGATTGTAGGGAATTTTATCGGCGACTTTGTGAAGCCTTCTAATTATTCAAAGTATACCTATAATGTAGTCGATGGTATGCTGCATAACAGCAGAGTACAGTCTTATATGAAGTCACATCCGTCTTTTGAAAGAAGTAAAGGGAGGTTGAACCCAAGGTATTCTAAATACAGCGCAGAAATCGTTCAGTTGTTTTACGGACATTTTCTGGCTGCTAACTGGAATAAAAACAGCCAGACAGATATTGAGTCTGCGGTTAATAATAATTATTACATTATTCTTGAAAGCTTTGACCTGGTTCCATATAAGCTTCGCAGGATGCTGCCTGTGCTTATATCACCCAAAGGAATTTCCAATATCGGTACCATTGGTGGCTTAAATTCATTTATTGCTGAATTAGGTAAAAAGGGATACATCATTTCCAATTTGCAATATACCCTGCAGGATCTTATGGCAGAGTATTCCGGCTTTCAGCAGGACTTTGAACAGTTTTTTGCTGATCTTAACAAATTTGCCTTTAATACATTCTCACACAAAGAAGAAGAAAATACCAGTGAGTTTGTTTTGGCTCATGCAAGCTGATACTTATCAGAGCTTATAGATAATACCTGCTCCGCCAGGGGCAGGAAAGACGCTTACTCTTTCCGCTGCTTTACCTTTATGCAGATGCGGTACAATAATACCTATTGCAGCACCAACTGGTATACCTACAAGAATATCTGTAGGGAAATGTGCTCCATATTTATATCTGTAGTAAGCAACTACTGCCGGAGGAATAACGGCAGCTCCAAAAATAAAAGGTCTTAATTTACAATCAGGGTTATAGTCAGAAAAGACTTTTGCAGCAAAAAAAGTGGCAGCGGCAGCAGCAGCAGGGTGACCGGCAAAAAATGAATCCCGTGCCCCTTTGCCGGTTTTTATAGCCAGTGGTATTTCTGGATTATACATCCATGGCCTTTTTCTATAGGTTGAGCCTACACCCCATACATACACATTTGCCATAATGGTCATGGTCTCAATGTATAGCATGCCAATTTTTAGTGCATTGCTTCGTACGTTTTTATCAGTATATAAAAAAAGTGGAACAGCACATGCGGCATATAAGGCATAATTTGAATACTCATTAGATATTTCCAGGCGTGGCTGTCTTGTACCTCCCCTGTCAAATTTATTTACATCTTCCGGCTTGAGAGTGACCACATAGGCTGAGTCCAGGTTGGGCTTGCTTTTTAAATAGTTTAATCCTAATAAGCTTAATCCAGCACCTCCTAAAATTATGGGGCCATCCACCAAAGCTTTCATTTTATAAGGTCCCTGAGCGTTGGCAGATATAAACAGACTGCTGATGATTATAAAAATAAATGATCTTTTCATGGTTAAAAATTGGCTTCTTTGACAGATAACTACTGATTTAAAGAAATTGTTAAGTTATTCGTCCGCCTTTTCAAAACTTATTCACAATAGTGCAACAAGTCTCCTGGATATGCCGTATTGAAATAGGCTTACGTGTTATTTCTAAATACAGGTTATGGATACAATCGATCATTTAAACAGCCGTTTTAAGCAGATTGGCTACACGCCTAAATCAGGAGCAATAGCTTTTACCTTGCTGGCACAAACTCTTAAGAAAAAAGAGGTGGTACTTTATCTTCTCGAAGGTTCTATCGGTAATACCATTGGTTATCTTATTGCTACAGATAAGAGAGTATTTTATGCAGGAATTGATAAGCATAAAAGCCCAATGCTTGAGCACATGAATTATTCTGATATAGAAAATATAAAATCTGTTACCACGCGTCTTCCTTCCGTAGATATTCTAATTTCATCAAGGAAAGGAAAAGAATTCAGAATAAAAGGCTGTGAGCCTAAAGACGGTAATAAATTTGTGAAGTTACTGAGATACTTAAGTGAAGGATCGCCCTAACTTTTCAATAAACTCCAAAATTAAAAATCCAGATTCCAAAAAGATATGCAAAACCAGGCACGGTTTAGATTTTTGTTTTTAGATTTTGGAATTTGATAGCTGAATTTATTCCTTTTACATATTCCTTCTATATTGCCCCCCAACTTCATACAATGCATGGGTCAACTGTCCAAGGCTGCAGATCTTCCCCGCTTCCATCAATTCTTCAAAAATATTTCCACCTTTTAGCGCCTTCTTTTTGATATCACTGATTTTATTCTGAATCTGTGCTACATTTTTCTTTTGAAATGCTGTAAGAGAACCAATAGCAAAATCTTTTTCTGCTTTGGTAGATCTTATGATTTCATCAGGAATTATTATGGGAGATCCTTTCATATCAAGAAATGTATTTACTCCGATTAGCGGCAATTGTCCTGAAAGTTTCAAACTTTCATAGTACATGGATTCTTCCTGTATCTTTGAACGCTGATACATATTTTCCATAGACCCCAACACTCCTCCGCGTTCTGATATTTTTTTAAACTCCATCATGACTGCTTCCTCTACCAGATCTGTCAGCTCTTCTATAATAAAAGAGCCCTGCAGAGGATTTTCATTTTTGGCCAACCCGAGTTCATGATTAATGATTAATTGTATCGCTATGGCTCTTCTTACTGATTCTTCAGTAGGAGTGGTAATGGCTTCATCATAAGCATTGGTATGAAGGGAATTGCAGTTGTCGTAAATAGCATACAATGCCTGCAGAGTCGTTCTGATATCATTGAAAGAAATTTCCTGCGCATGCAGTGATCTACCGGATGTCTGGATATGATATTTTAATTTTTGCGAACGCTCATTCCCTCCGTATTTATTCTTTATAGCTTTGGCCCATATTCTTCTCGCCACTCTTCCTATTACTGCATATTCGGGATCTATTCCGTTTGAAAAGAAGAAGGAAAAATTTGGGGCGAAATCGTCAATGTGCATTCCCCTTGATAAATAATATTCTACATAGGTAAAACCATTAGATAGAGTGAAAGCAAGCTGGGATATTGGATTTGCTCCGGCTTCAGCAATATGATAGCCTGATATGGAAACCGAATAAAAATTTCTGACCTTATGCTTTATAAAATATTCCTGTACGTCGCCCATCATTTTCAGGGCAAACTCACTGGTGAATATACAGGTGTTCTGTGCCTGATCTTCTTTCAGAATATCTGCCTGCACAGTTCCTCTTA
>JAIERY010000221.1 GCA_019746425.1 Cytophagaceae bacterium | reverse complement strand
TTCAGGAGGCACTTACACCGTTTCCAATGTAGGCTCATTCGGAAATGCAATGGGCACACCTATTATCATGCAACCGCAGGTAGCCATACTTGCGCTTGGTGCAGTAATCAAGAAACCTGCAGTAATTGAAACATCACAAGGTGATACCATAGGTATACGTCATATGATGTTCCTTTCACATAGTTATGACCACAGAATAATTGATGGAGCCCTCGGAGGAATGTTTGTAAGAAAAGTTGCTGACTATCTCGAGAACTTTGATCTCAACAGAAAAATTTTCTAAAGAGCCTCCAATATCTACCTCATTCAATTTTTATTTTTAAAAAAAGTACTATATTGCTTATAAAAGTAAAAAGCAAAATGAGAATAGTTATATTTTTATCCTTCTACTTCTTCTTCTCCACCCTGGCTAATTCTCAAAATGTATTAGAGCTTAAAGATGCCGCCACAGGAAAGACCAAAATATTAAAGCAGGGAGCAAAACTATTTTTTAAGACAAAAAATGATACTAATTATATCAAAGGAAAGATAGCACAGATAAAAGATACCAGCATCGTAATTTACTGCACTGAGTACGAAGATGAAATGGCCTTAATGGATATCAGACTATCTGATATGAAGGCTATCAAAAAAGCAACAGCATTTCATGGGACATACAGAACAGCGGGAAAAGTATTCATGCCTGTGGGTTCTGTGCTTTTTCTCAGGGGAATTCTTGGCTTGCTGAGAGATGACTCCTATAAAGGACAATCCTATTATAATGATGATCTTTTAAAAGCCTATACTTATTCTGGCTTAGCGATCACAGCCATCGGTGTTGTACCATATCTTATTAAACAAAAGGAATATTATTTTAACGGCGGGTGGAGCTTGTCTGTAAAAAATTAAATAAGTAATTAATATTCGAAGGTCTTACACACTTTGCCTTTTTTGTACTGGATCCATTTTCCTTTTTTAATTCCATCCATATAGCCGCCTTCAAATTCTTTATTTCCATTCTTATCATAAAAGACCCAGTTGCCGTCTTCTTTACCTTTTTTATAATATCCTTCATGCGTTTTATTTCCGTGCTCATCATAAAAAATCCATAAGCCATCCGGATCTCCCAACTTATAAGTACCGCGATGCTTTAATTTTCCATTCTCATAATAACTGAGCCACACGCCTTCATATAAGCCCGACCTGTAAGCTCCTTTTCTGTGAACATTTCCGTTTGGAAAATAAGTAAAGCTCGAATCCTCTTCCATCCCATCCTGCCAGTTCTCCACACTTAATATCCGTCCTTCAAAATCATAAGTCTTTCTCTTTCCATGCAGCATTCCCTGCCTGTAATTTTCTTCAGCGCTTAATTTCTGATCCGGATAATAAAATTTCCAAAGGCCTTCTTTCTCTCCGTTCTTTGTCACGCCTGTCGCTTTCAGTTTACCGTCTTCATATACCTCGCGCACAGTATCCTGGGCATGAAGCAATAGGGAAAAAAATAACAGGCCTATTGAAAATAATATTTTCATACTGTTAAAATTCAGCATCCTCATCTTCCTCATCGAAGTTTTTAATATCCACCAGTTTACCCTGATCATAAAATTTCCACACGCCCACAATTTCATCATCTTTATAATTCCCTTCTGCATCCAGCTTTCCTGTGTCGAAATAAAACTTCCAATAACCTTGTCTCATGCCTTCCTTCATTTCTCCCTCTGCAGACAGCATACCATTGGCGTGATAATATTTCCATTTTCCATCAGGCAAACCATTTTTAAATCCGCCTTCAGCAGAAACTTTCTCATTGTCATGATAGCTTTTTCGCAATCCATTGCCATCCTTCAATGTTCCTTTGAGCATCTTCTTCCCGGACTTGGAATACAGATCACTTACATTCATCAATTTTCCTTTATCCCAGAATTCTTCCTGCATCATCATTCCATTGTCCCAATAACTTTTCCATTTGCCGTCTTCCTTGCCTGCCACATAATTTCCTTCTGCAGATAATTTGCCGTTGAGGTGATATTCTTTCCAATATCCTGTTTCTTCTCCGGCTGCATAAGAACCTTCTGAATTGAGATTGCCATTTTCATGATATATTTTCCACGGACCGTCTTCGAGCCCGTCAATAAAATATCCTTCCATGGATGGTTTTCCATTTTCAAAAAAACTTTTCCATAAACCATGTTTCTTGCCACCAAGGTAAGATCCTTCCGAAGCCGGTTTCCCATTGGCATAATACTCTCTCCACAATCCTTCCTGGTATCCTTCGAGGTAAATGCCATACGCCGACACAGTATCAGTATCATAGTACTCAAACCATTCTCCTTCAGGCAGGCCATTTATATAATATCCTTCTTTGGCAATTTTCCCGTTCTCATGGTATTCTATCCAGAGACTGTCTTCATTGCCGTTTAAATAAAATCCTACTACAAAAAGATTTCCTTCTTTATAATATTCTCTGTACTGCCCATTCTCCTTACCGTCTTTGTATTCTGTAACAGCCGCTATCTTTCCATCTTCATAATATTCCTTTAAATATCCATGGGCTTTCCCTTCCGCATAAGTCACATCTGCTTTTACTTTCCCTGCTTCATAAGATTTTGAAATACCATCCAGCAAACCATTTTTATAAGAGGACTCGGTTACCAATGCGCCTTTTTTGTCATAAGTCTTTTTAGTACCGTTGCCGTCTTTTAAGGTGCCGCAGTCCTGCTTCACCGCTTTGTCTGTGAAGCACTCTCCTACTGCCATTAATTTTCCTTCACTCCAGGTCTCAGAGCTTTTCAGCTGGTTCAGTTCATTATCGTAAAAATATTTCCATTCTCCGTCTGGCTTGCCGTTTTTATAACTTCCGGAAGAAGATAATTTTCCATCTTCATAAAACTCCTGCCACGCACCGGTTTCAAGCCCTGCAGCATACACCCCTTTTAAAGAAAGTTTTCCATTGGGATAAAATTCATTCCATTCTCCGTCTTCCTTGCCATTTGCATAGTTAATTTGTCTTTCTACCGTACCATCCCTGTAATATTTTTTGGTGATGCCATCTTCAAGATCTTCTTTATAAGTGGCTTCAAAGGAAACTTTACTGTTCAGATAATATTCTTTCCAGGCACCATTTCTTTTGCCATTCAAAAATGTGCCGTCAATTTTTACTTTGCTATTGGGATAATATTCCTTCCATGTACCTTCCTTCTGATCTTCTTTGTAAGCGCCTTCGACAGAAATCTGTCCGTTGGAAAAATATTCTTTCCATGCGCCGTTTCTTTTTCCATCTTTATAGTTCCCTTCCACACTAGGAACACCGCTGAAAAAATATTCTTTCCAGAAGCCATTTTCCAACCCGCCTTTGAATTGAGCATCGATGGCAAGTTTTCCGTTTGGATGATATTCTTTCCATGATCCGTTTTCCAGGTCATTGGAAAATTCTCCTTCTGACATTAATTTCCCCTGCTCCGAATAAAATTTCCACAAGCCGTCTTTCTTCCCATCTTTGAGCATTCCCTCGGCTTTCAGTTTTTTCTGTTCTCCGTCATAATATTCTTTCGTAAGCTGAGACCAGGCAAAGCCAGGAAGGATAAACAGGAAAATGATTAATATTTTTTTCATCGATTATAAATAATTTTTAATGAGCATATACAGGTACCGTTCTGAGAACTTTGGATCTCATCGGCGTTCCGTTTACCAATGCAGGATTAAATTTTAATTTTTCAAGCGCTGCCTTCACCGACTCACCGCATCCATTGCCGGGATCGCTAAGGATTCTGAAATTAGAAAGAGAGCCATCCGCCTCTACATAAAAAGAGATCATCACCTCTCCGTTTGTCCTTTGCTTCTTTGCCTCTTCGGTGTACTTTATGGTTTGAGACAGTAAAGTATCCAGGGCGCCGTCGCCTTTTACATAGGCTGCATCTTTAGTTTCTACTTTCATGTTTTGTGCAAACAAATTGAAAGAGCAAAAACTGATAAATAATAGTAATATGAATCTCATAATAATTTTTTGAAAAGACTTCAAATAACATGCCTTTAAAAAGGCCTCTGGCATCTAAATTACAAATTTTATTAAGATAATGGGAAGACAGGGTTTCAATAAGTCTTTAAAATTCTTATGTTTAAGGCAGAAATCATGCGCACATTAAGCTACTTTACTATTTTTCTGATTTTAACAGGCTTTGCTTCTTCCTGTATCCTGCAGGCACCGAAGTATTCTCCTGTAGAAAACGTGCTGAAACTGCAGTTAGGTATGAGCCAGGACGAAGTAAGTGCACTGCTGAAAATTCCCCCGCACGATCTGAAAAGCAAGGATACTTCCGGCTATGTGCTGATCTATAAGTACAGGCTTACGGAAAGGAACACCATTCCCTTATTTATGGGCCCGAATAACGGGGTAAAAGCGAGGGGAAAATGGGTAGACCTGTTTGTTACTTTTTCACCGGAAGGGAAAGTGACAGCTATTAACTCATGCTCTGAATGCGGCGATACTGAAATTAGGGAAAGAAGAATAGATACTAAGGTTTTTGTGACACTGACCCTGCCCTATGTTCTTGTCTTTTTAAAATTGGATTAAGTTATAAATGAAAAAAGGCCATGCCGACTGCATGACCCTCTTTACTTTTACCCTATCGCTAGTGTAATAATTTGTTAATTTACGAACTAATATTATCTTTGCCAAAAAGATCTATATGGCAAGACCATCGCTTA
>JAIERY010000016.1 GCA_019746425.1 Cytophagaceae bacterium | reverse complement strand
CAACAAGAATGGTCGCTTCTGCAAGCGATGAATTTAGAACGCTCATTTTCAAAGGTTTTTAAATGCGGGAGCCCTGGAATGCGTCTCTTTGAGATTTTTGGTAAAATTGAAATGGGAGATCGAAGTAAATAAAGGAACAACCTTCAGGATATTCTTCCCCGCACCCTTATAAAAACCTGCAGGATACTTCTGACCTCAAAGTTGATCAGGTGAAAAGGTAAATAAAATTAAATTCAGGTTGTGCAAAAGAAGGAGTGGGGAAAGAAGCACAGATACCTCTTTTTTAATTGAAATATTTATATTAAAATCGCATCCCTGATTTGATCATTGCCGAAGTGGCGGAATTGGTAGACACGCACGTTTCAGGGGCGTGTGGATTAACTTCCGTGTGGGTTCGAGTCCCACCTTCGGCACAATAAGCTTCTCTAAAATTTCTCAGCCAGAAAAATTTATTCCGTATTATATTTAAATATCGGATGCACTGCCTGTAAAGTATCCTCTGTGTGACTTAATTCCTTGATAAGCCCATCCTGCATACCGTATACCCATCCATGCACCTGCAGCGTTTTTTTCTCCAAAGCCTTCTGTACTACTTTTGTCTTACATAAATTCTTCACCTGCTCCATCACGTTGATTTCAACAAGGCGGTCTATACGCGCTTCCTCATCCTTAATATTCTCCAGCTCTTCGGCATAACGCACATAAATTTCTTTTATATGTCTGAGCCAGTTATCTACATACCCATAAGCTGTATTTCCCATGGAAGATTTGACCCCTCCGCATCCGTAATGGCCACACAAAATGATATGTTTTACTTTCAGAACTTTAACCGCAAACTCCACGACACTGAGTAGATTAAGATCGGTGTGCACTACCAGGTTGGCTATATTACGGTGCACGAATATATCGCCGGGAGTTGCACCGGTGATTGTTTCCGCGGGAACACGGCTATCGGAGCAACCGATCCATAGATATTCAGGTTTCTGAGAAAGCACCATTCTTGCAAAATACTCCGGGTCTTTCGCGATCTGTTCGCCCGCCCATTTCTTATTTCCTGCCAGTAATTTGTTGTAGCTGTTGATCATATCCCCAAAAAAATAACCATTTGACCATTAAAACAAGGACCTGTGGAAAAGTTATTCGTTATTGTAAAAAGTGGAGGAGAGGCGATTAGTATGCTGTACCCCAAAATTAAGACAAGAACTTAAGACGGAACCATAAAAACGAACCGCCGGAGAATCGCATGGATGGTTTCAAACCTGACAATCGTACGATCCATAAAATCGAAGGCTCTGAGAATCGTACGGATGATCTGAACTTGACGGTTGCCAGGATCTATTAAATTAAATAAAGCGTGGATAAAGCATGGGTGTTGCAAAACTTTGTGCGTGGATTGGAGCGAGGCGGTTTTGAAACACTTATGCGAGATTACGCCTGTACCTACGCCGCTTGCCACGACTGCGCTGATCTCCTGTATAGGAATTGAGTTTTATCAGTTAGTCGGTACGACTCAGTACCTGCTTTCTTCTGATAATGCGATGAAGATTCAGAATGTGTATTAAACGAAGTACGAATAAATTAGTAATTGATCCCCTCTCAGGAATGGGAGGGGATTTTATAAAAATCAGGATATTTTTTGTATATTTATGTTATAATTAAAAGTTCTTAAAAATGAAGAATTATAAGGAAATCATTAATATAAGTCCGGAAATACGATTCGGGAAACCTTGTGTCAGGAAGACAAGGATATCAGTTTATGATGTATTAAGCTGGTTGGCTTCGGGCATGTCAAATAAAGAAATTTCGGAAGACTATCCTGAAATTACCGAAGAAGATATTCAGGCATGTCTTGCTTATGCAGCAGACAAAGAGCATAAAATCCGTGTTGCCTGATGAAGCTATTATTTGATCAAAACATTTCTTTTCGAATTGTTAAAAATATTGTTGCTCAATTTCCGGCAGCAAAACAGGTAAAGGAACTTGGACTTGAAAATTCAACGGACAGAGAAATCTGGAAGTATGCCAAAGAAAATGATTATGCTATAGTAACTTTTGACGGAGATTTTTATGAACTGTCAAGTTATTTTGGCCATCCGCCAAAGATCATCTGGCTAAGAACAGGTAATGTAAAGACTGAAGACCTTTCAAAAGTGATTCTTGATAAAGCGGAGTTAATAAAAGAGTTCTTAACTAATGATGCTTATAAAGAGATTGCCTGTATAGAGATTGAATAATTACAACCCTTTTTGTTTTTGTACCTTTTTAATTATCTCCCGAATACGTTCTTTAGGAAAACCTTGGTTTTCCATGTGCATAGTGGCAAATACCGATTTCTCGACCATTTTGGTAAAAAAGGCCATGTCTTTTAATTTTAGATATTTGTCTCTGATTTTCATAACTCTAATTTATTAAATCTTTATAAAAAAACGAATGTTAGGTAATAGGGGAGAGGTTTATTTTTTATTTTTGAGCAGCTATGAAAGAATGGTCAAAACTTCGTCCACTATCTAAACTTGATCAACTGGCCGAGTGTGTTATGAAGGCATCTTTTATTATGTCTCATGAATACAAGGTTATTGCCAGTTATACAGATCATAAAGTTTGTAACTTCAGGGTGGAAAATAAAAAGGAAGAAACGTTTGATGTTCTGTGCAGACAAATAAACTTAGAGAAGACCACTTATACTTTTATTTCAAAGAAGCATCTTGAACAGGGTTTGCGTGCTGATCTTTTTATAGGCTTGGTAATTTTTATAGATGGTCAGAAGCCGACGAAGTATTTATTTCCTTCCTCTGTTTGGGAAAATCCGAATCAGCTTTTCACTTCGTACCAGGATTATTTCCCTCATGGCGAAATTATGCCTAACCGTCAATTGGTAGGCAGTAATAAATTCAGACATGATTATCAGGGAGACTATTCGGAAAAGGATGGGGAGACTGGTTGGAACTCGTTTGACCTGAGAATGTATGATGCCAAAATAGGAAGATGGTTTGCGCCTGATCCTATGGAGCAATACTGGAGTCCGTATATGGCTATGGGGAACAATCCGATTTCAATTGTTGATCCTACAGGTGGTTATAGTGATGGAGGGCAAAGCTCGGGAGGAGGAACTTATACTGGAGCTGGAGGAGAGAATGGAGGATCAGGTGGGGGTGGATCGGGTGAAGGTGGAGCAGGCAATTCAGGGATAGCGTATAATAGCGGTTCAGGGGCTGCGGGTTCATATGGGTATTCATATGGTGGTAGTGGTATACCTTCTGCAGGAGGATATTCGAGTGAGGCTAATTCATATATTACGGGTGGATTTACTAATGGATGGAATTTTAGCCCAGCCAATTTTAATGGATACTCATCCGCATCCGGAATTTCTGTGAATATGTCCGGGGTTGGTATACAGGCTGAGAAGAATGAAAGTCATGGAAATTTTAGTTCAATTTCAAATACAGGTTCGGGTGTTAATCAATTGCCACCAAAACCGTCTTATTATCCTAGAGATATTAGGTTTAATGAATATAATTGGGACTATATATTTTACGAGGGCATTGGTCCGGCAGCTTCATTTTTTGTAATGGGTAATATTTATGCATTTCAGGCAGGAGATGATTGGCGTGTTAAAATTTGGGTTGCTGGAAGTACTGTTTTGAAAAGAGATTATAATATAGAATGGAAAGGGAGAGCAAGATTAATTATAGATGGGAAACCTCAGGAATGGCAAAATTTAAAAGTTACTCCACAGGCCAAAATTTTCCCGGATAATTATAATGAAGTAGGTGAGGCACTTTTTGATATTCCAGAAGGAGCAAAGCTTGTGGAAATAGAAGTAGATGTGTTTTATATAATTAAACCTGATGAAGGAGGCGGTCGCCAAAGTATTAGATCGGATGAATATCAGTCTAAAAAAACAATTTTTGATTTTAGGATAAAAAAATAATATTTAGTGCCTATGAAAGTAAATTTTAAATATATGTTAATATTATTTTTAATATTAAATTTTATTTCCTCTAGTTGTCAATCAGTGGAAAAGAAGAAGAATAGTCAAGACGAAGTTGCAACTCTAAATAGCAAAGCAATTCAAATCATTGAAGCAGGGAAGGAAAATGGTGACACGACTTCTTCTCTTTTAAAAGCCGATAGTATTTTATCAATAGCTATGAGTTTAGATAGCATGCAAGTTCAAACATATATAAATAAGGCTAAAACTCTTTGTAATCTTAAAAAATATGATGAAGCAATAAGTGTAATTGAAAAATTAAAATCCTTAAAAGAAAATTATGCTGAAGCCTACGCATTTCAAGGTTTTGTATATGAAACCATAGGAGAAAAAGAAAAAGCATTAAAAGAATATTCCGCCTCATATAATGCTTATGAAAAAAGAATAGAAAAGAAAAAAGATAATCTTTATGATAGAGTCAATAAAGTAATTATGTTGATGTTTTTATATAAAGAGAATGAAGCTAAAGAGGAGATGGCTAAAACTCTTAATGATTATCCAAATGATGATATCGTAATAAATGGAAAATATCAATTAGAAAATTTTAATAGACAAAACTTTTTAAACAGCATTTATCATTAATTAATTAAACAATATTTTTGAACAAATATAATACTCCCCTAAAATTGAACCACTAGTTAAGGATTAATTGTATAACTTTAAACTAGTGAAAAATGAGAAAG
>JAIERY010000172.1 GCA_019746425.1 Cytophagaceae bacterium | reverse complement strand
AATGCTCCTCATATGCAGTGTTTCCCCCATGCTTATCCGGGTGATATTTTTTTGCTAGCTTTTTATAGGCAATCTTTATTTCTTCCTCCGTCGCGGTTTTACTTATTCCCAGAATTTCATAATAATTAGATTCCATTGTTTTAAAGTTGAAAGGTTGAAAAATTGGAAAGTTATAAGTTATTGAAATTAACATTTCAACTTTATAACCTTTAAACTTTTCAACCTTCCAATTTATATTATTTTAAATTTCTTCCCTGGCAAAGACTTTACTACTCCCTGAAATTCAAGATTAAGAAGGATAGAAGCAAGTTTATTTACAGGTATTTGCGATTTCCAGCTAAGCTCGTCAATTAACATTCCTTGAGTGCCTTCCATAGTTTGCAGAACAGTTTTCTCTTCAGGACTGAATTGTGTAAGATCAGGCGGTGCAGGAGTTTTCACTTTATTTTCTGTTGCAGACCAGTTCATAATATAATCCAGGTCTTTGACACAGGTAAATATGTGGGCCTTATGTCCCCTGATTAACTTATTGCATCCTTCAGAATATTTGCTTCCGATATTGCCGGGTACTGCAAAAACTTCCCTGTCATAACCATTCGCGATTTCAGCGGTGATCAAAGCGCCTCCGCTTTCCGCTGCTTCTGCCACAATGATCGCATCGCACAATCCTGCGATGATCCTGTTCCGGGAAGGGAAATGTGGCGCATCGGGTTTGGTGCCAAACGGATATTCAGTGATCAGTCCGCCGTTTTCTGTCATATCCATAGCAACCTGTTTGTGCATCGCAGGATAAATAATATCAATTCCGCTCGCCATCACGCCTATCGTAGGCTGGCGGTTGGCAAGTGCGGCTTTATGTGCTGTAATGTCTATTCCATAGGCCAGTCCGCTGACAATTAAAATATCCTGAGGAATTAAATCACTAAGAATTTTCTCAACGATCTCTTTTCCATAAGAGGTGGCTTTGCGGGTCCCTACTATCCCCAGTATTTTTTTTGCATTTAAATCCACATTGCCTTTATAGTAGAGAAGAGTAGGGGCATCGGGTATATGTTTTAACCGTTCAGGAAAGTTTTTGTGGGTATAAAAGAGAATGGTTGTATCGCTTTTAGAAGCGAGTAGAATTTCTCTTTCTGCAATTTGCAGAACATCATTGTTGATAATGGTTTCTGCCAGTATTTCTCCAATGCCCGGTATCTTTTTTAATTTTCCTTTCGATTCTTTAAAAACTGCTTCCGCTGATCCGCAATAGCTGACCAATTGACGGGTATAAGAGCTTCCTATGCCTGGGATTAAACCTATGGCTACTTCATATAAAAGATTGTTCATTATAGCTGGTGATGTTGGAATTACTGGTTTGCTGGTTGATTTTTATGGAAGGTTTTTTTTGAGTTCAATAAGAAATTCTTTTACTCTTTCCAGTGCCTTGATGGCCTCCATTTTATCTATGGGTTTTTGCTTAGTAAATTTCAATGCTTCTTTTGCTCCCTGCAGCGTATATCCTTTCTCTTTTACAAGGTGGTAGATCACTCTGAAAGCATCAATATCTTCTTTGGTAAACTGCCTGTTTCCCTTTTTATTTTTTTTGGGATTGAGCATTTCAAATTCCGTCTCCCAGAATCTTATCAGAGAGGGAGCAACCTTGAAAAGATCCGCTACCTCTCCAATGGTAAAATATTTTTTCTCTATGTCTTTTTCTTTATAAGGCATCTTATTTTACCATTATAGTTCCGTCGTCTTTGATAAATAATCTGGTTTCCGGAAAGTCGATAGATGTTAATTCCTTAAGTTTATAAATCACTTTTTTAGATTCATCAATAGTAGGCCCGCCTTCGCCCAATTGTGCAATCGGGGTGATTTCTCCTTTTATAAAATTTCCTTTTCTGTCCACATATACTTTTAAAATAGGAGCGATGCCGTTTTCTTCTTTAAGATTGAATCTTCCGTAAGTGGCGAAATTACCCAGGCTGTAGGCAATGATTTTTCCCTGATATAATTCAAGTGCCCTCGTAACATGCGGACCGTGGCCAAATATAACGTCTGCTCCTGCATCAATTAATTTATGAGTGAATTCATAAACATTGCCTCTGTCTTCACCATAAAATATTTCTGTTTTCCTGGTAATGTGCTGATGCGATATTCCTTCGGCTCCACCATGAAAAGATACGATCACAATATCGCATATGGAGTCAAGATATTTCACAGTCCTGATAGCGCCCTGTATGTCTTCCATTCTGATAGTGCCATTGTTAGGAGAGAATGCCGCCAGCCCGTATCTTATGCTATCCTTCATAAAAGTAGTAAAGGGTACTTCCAATGTGCCCGCCGCTTCAAGGCCCACACTTTTCAGAGATTTATAGGTGCTCAATCTTCCCTCCGGACCGAAATCATTGATGTGATTATTGGAGATGCTCATTAAATCAAAACCTGCATCTGCAAGATGTTGCGCATATCTTTCCGGCGATTTAAATGAATAGCATTTGGTAGGATCAGAACATTTTTTAGGAGTACCTATCCCATTAAATAAGGTGCCTTCATGATTTCCAAAGGTGATGTCTGCATTTTTAAGAATATGCTCCACCGGCTTTAATAAAAATTTTCCATCGTCGGGAGCAAGATAATTGGCATCCGAAGGATAAGTTGTGCCCAGCATAATATCTCCGACACCTATAATGCTGATGGTATCTTTTCTTTTCATTTTAACCGGAGCAGGAACAACAGTGTCTTTAACAGTCTCCTTTACTTTGTTTATCCCAGAATCTGTAATTGCTTTTTCTACAGGCAGACTGTCTTTTATGACAGTGGTTTCAGATTTGGCCGGATCTGATGTTGAGCTTGGTTTGCATCCTGTATAAAATCCCGCTATTGCAAAAAGAAAAAAATATTTAAACAATGACTTCATCTGAAAAGGCTTAAGGGGTTTAAAATTAATTATTAAGCCGTAAAAAAAGAATGATGTGGATAAGTTAATTAATTGTGAATTTTGAATGCTGAATTATGAATAAACCAATAATAATGATTATCAATTTTTTAATTCATAATTCAACATTCAGCATTCAAAGTTTTTAGGAAAGTGATTGATTCTCTACAGAAGCAAGCTCAAGTATTTTTTCATACTCAGCCGGACTGAGATCGTGATAAAAATAATGCACAGGATTTACTTTTTCATTGTTATGAATTACTTCATAATGTAAGTGAGGCGCGGTAGATGCTCCTGTGGTTCCTATATAGCCTACAAGCTCACCCCTTTTTATTTTTTGTCCGAGTGCAACATTAAACCTGTCAAGATGAGCATATTTGGTAACATAACCATAGCCATGGTCAATCTCAATTTCTTTTCCATATCCGCCAAGATTAGTAGCAACCACTTTAACTACGCCATCACCGGTTGCATAAATAGGAGTGCCGCGCGGCGCTGAAAAGTCAACCCCGGTATGCATCTTTTTTACCTTGTAAATTGGGTGTATTCTCATGCCGAAACCTGATGCTAGTTTGGTAAGCTCTTTATTTCGTACAGGTTGTATGGCTGGAATGCAGGCAAGCATCTGCGTTTTATTTTTTGCCAGCTTGATGATCTCATCATAAGATTTGGTCTGGATATACATCTGCTTTTTTAACTTTTCAATTTTAGCGATGGTCTCTGTAATGGTCTTCTGGTAATTCTGATCTTTCTGCAAGACTTCGCGGTATTTATTCAGTCCGCCTGTATTATCTCTCGGTATAGGTTCTGCTTCAAAAATTACCCTGTAAATATTATCATCTCTTTCCTGCAGGGAAGCAAGCATTTGGTTGGCTTCATCCACTTCTTTATTAAGAATTTCATAGTAAAGAATAAGCTCATCGTTCTGCTTTTCCAGACTGGACTCATAGGGGGACTTAAAATATAATAAATACACCCAAAGCAGCCCTGCACCGAAGATGAGGGAAACAAATAAAAAACCCAAAGTATTAAGGATTAAATCCCAGGTAGAAACCCTCAGTCTCTCATATTTACATGTTTCAGTGTCGTAATAATATTTTATCCGTGCCATTATTAAAACTTGCCTGTATTATCTAAATTTGCAACCTGCTATTAACGCATAAAAGCCTGAAAATGGTATAATCAGCCTTAAAGCAATTTTCAATTTAATAAAATATAATTATAAGTAAAATTCCTAAAAATGGAATCAAAGATAATAAGACAGAAATTTCTTGAATTTTTCAAATCAAAGGGACATCAGATTGTACCTTCGGCGCCTATCGTGTTGAAGAATGATCCTACCTTGATGTTTACCAACGCGGGGATGAATCAGTTTAAGGATTATTTTTTAGGTAATGAAGTTCCTAAGTATAAAAGAATTGCAGATACTCAAAAGTGTTTAAGGGTAACAGGCAAACACAATGACCTGGAAGATGTAGGGAAAGATACTTACCATCATACCATGTTTGAAATGCTGGGCAACTGGTCATTCGGAGATTACTTCAAGGAAGAGGCGCTGAAGTGGTCATGGGAATTGCTTACGGAAGTTTATAAGCTTCCTAAAGACAGGATTTATGTAACAGTATTCGGAGGCGATAAATCTGAAAAGCTGGATCGTGATGATGAAGCTTTCAATATCTGGAAAAAATATGTAGCGGAAGACAGAATTCTTTACGGCTCGAAGAAAGATAATTTCTGGGAAATGGGAAA
>JAIERY010000205.1 GCA_019746425.1 Cytophagaceae bacterium | reverse complement strand
GAAAGAACTATGAGTTTACAAGGTTCGAGGTCAGAGAAGCGACAGGAACAGGAAAAAGCCAGCAACATTTTTATATCAATAAACTGGTAGAACTGGAATACATACAGCAGTACGGCTTTGCAAACAGAGGCTTTAAATACAAGATAGTTCACTGGGATAATTATACAGCACTACGAGAGCGGATAAAAAAGAATCTGTATGACCAGTTAGAGCAAATAAAAGCCAGTGGAGGCTCTCCGCCCGAACGCCAGAGAACACCAGACCGAACGCCAGAACTTAGTAAAAATGGTCAGCATTAAATATAAATCAGCTTTTTACCTCTGGTGTTCGGAGTTCGGAAAAAATGCTCAAGCCCTCTTTAATAAAAACGTCATACTCATAATATGCTACGATGCAAAATCTACAAAATGAACTTACAGAAAACTTTAAAAACTATTTACAGCATGTAGGTTACAGCAAAAGCAGTTGTTACATGCTTCCTGAATGCGTCAGAGATTTTTTAAGCTACTCAAATAAACAGCCCAATCAAATTACCCAAAAAGAAATCCAGAGCTTTTACGAGCATCTACAGCAAAGACCACACAAGCAGAAAGAAGGAGGACTGAGCGAAGTTTATATTAACCATCATATTTACGCTATAAGAGTTTTTTTAAACTGGCTTGAAAGCATCGGAGAAATAAAATACAATCCAATCAGCGTAATGAAGTTCAAAGCCCCAAAGAACAATCCGAGACAGCCCTTACCACAGGAAGAAATACAACTACTTTTTAAAGCTACAATAACCCTGAAAGAAACTGCTATCCTGCATTTATTTTACTCCTGCGGACTTAGGAGAAGTGAAGGAGAAGCATTGAACATAAAAGATGTTCACTTTAAACAGCAGATCCTTTATGTAAGAGAAGGGAAAGGAGCAAAGAGGCGAGCCGTACCGATGACAGCAAGAGTTACAAAGGAACTTGAAAATTATTATCAGGAAGAAAGGAGAACAGCCAGGGCAAAAGACAGAGAAGCGTTTATGCTGAACAAAGTAGGAATGCGAATGAGCGGAGACAACTACAATAAAGCGTTAAAAGAGATCCTTAAAAGAACAGAAAGCCTGTCCCGGACTGGATCCGGGATAAAACAGGAAATTACTTTACACCACTTACGGCACTCGATCGCCACGCATTTACTTGAATCTGGTTTATCGCTCGAATACGTCAGAGATTTTTTAGGCCATGCTTTTTTAGAATCAACTCAAATCTATACAAAAGTTAATCAGCGACAATTAAACAAACTATGTTGAGCGCCTATGAAAAAAGAAATAAACAAAGAAGCGAAATCCCGAGAGCGCAGCGAATCGGGAACTTTAGAAGAATACTTACAGCAAAGACATACAGCGAAAACAGTAGAAGCCTACCGGAGAGAAATAGAAGCATATATACAGAGCTTCCCGAAAGCCAGGACAGCCGTTTACAAAGACATAGTTGAATACCTTGGAGCTTTAAGAAAGAGATACACAAATCCGAAAACCCTAAACAGAATCCTCTGCAGTATCAAAGCTTACTATGATTTTTTAAATTACTCCGGAAAGCGAAAAGACAATCCGGCCAGAGCGATTTTTTTAAGAGACAACAGAAGCAGAGATATACAATTACAAGACCTGTTCACAGAAAAAGAACTGGAAAGCTTACTGGAAAGGAAAGAACGTTTTAATCTGCTCACTTACCGGAACAGAGTATTAACAGGTTTACTAATCTATCAGGCACTTTTACCAACGGAATTAGAAAACCTTACCATAAATGATATTAACCTCGATCATGGAACGATCTACATTAAAGGCACAAGCAAAACCAACAGCAGAGAAATCCCGCTAAAACCAACTCAGATAATGTTATTCAATCAATACATTAATGAAATCCGTCCCAAACTTCTTAAAGGCTCCTTAGATCAATCTTTGTTAATCGGAAGCAGAGGAGAGAGGGTGAAAGGAGAAGACATCACCAAGCACGTTAAAAGAAGTTTTAAAGGGAAGTTCAAAGGAAGGAAAGTAAACGTTACAACTATACGCCAATCTGTAATCACTAACCTTTTAAAAGCAGGAAACGACCTTAGAATCGTTCAGGTCTTTGCAGGGCATAAATATCCAAGCACTACGGAAAAATATAAGCAGACGAATGTAGAAGCATTAAAGACAGCGATTGCACAGTATCATCCCATCCGCTAACCCTGATCAGCCCAGGCCGTGCCCTTCTGTTGTTTTTTCTGTCATGGTTTTTGCTTCCTTCCCTCTGGTGGCACATTGCCAGGCCACACGAAAAACCAACCGCACAAAACCAAAGCCAGGCAAAGAGCCACCGCCAACACACAGGCAAAAAACCACGCCAGAAAAAACAACCCCAAGCTAAATTACATAATAAGAGTTATATAAGCACGCGCGTTTTTATAGGTGTGCGCCGGAGAGTGCAGAGCATGAACAAACAGCAGTAAGAAAGTAAAGTGTACAGCAAGGAAAAAACAGAAGAGAGGCGCACTTTTTTTATGCGCTTAGTTATATAACTTTATTATGTAAAATAGCCGCACGAAACCAGCCCTGACCCGCCCCAACTTGCCACAGGCAAATTATATAGCGGCATTGTGTGCGCATCTCCCTCCGGTCGGTCAAGGCGCATAGCCTGCGGCAGCATGGCGCTTCGCATTTTGTTTTATTGGGAGGCCTTCCGCCCCCAAACCCCCGGATCATTTTTTTGAATGATGTAAGCCCCGCAAAAACCAACCGCACAACCAAAGCTCACATCATCCAAAAAAACGTTTACTTCCTTCTTTCACGGAAAATCTTCAAATGAAAATTTTTCCCCTTGAAATAAAAAAAATCCTTAACTTGGAATTACATGGGCTGTTTAAAACTCATATACGGAGAAGAAGAAGTACAATTAAAAGTTGTGCGAGGGATTTTTTTTGATGATGAAAAAAGTTGTACAGGTACGTACCTGTATGGATACAACGGTAAGGAGAATGATAATGAAATACATGGTTCAACTGGAAGTGTTCAGAACTATGGAATGAGAATGTACGATACGAGATTAGGTAGATTTTTTTCAGCCGATCCTCTTATAGTCCAAGATCAACAATATCCTGAGCTTAGCCCTTACCAATTTGCATCTAATACACCAATCTGGGCTATTGACTTGGATGGTTTAGAAGCAAAAGTATATTATGATACAAGAGGTGTAGGACATACATTTATTTCAGTAACAGATGATCAAGGTGTTCTGCATATTTATACCTATGGACAATATGGACAAGGAACAAAAGATGGAGAATCAAAAGCTTATGGAGAAGGGGCATTAGTTCATTTAGTGGGTAAAGATGCGGAGGCTTATTTAAAGAGAGGTTTTAATGATCCAGATCATTATAGTTTAAGTGTATATGAATTAGGTGAAACCGAAGTAGATAAGGATAAAATAATGGAGTATTATGATAAAATTTTAAATGATCCTAATGCTGTACCTGCAGAGAAAGTTAATGATGTTCGCTTCGTTAAAGATGATCCAAATAGTAAGGCAGTGAAATACAGTAAATATGGTGGTGTGCCAATGCGTTGTCAAGACAATTGTGTTACAGTTGCAGATGAAGGATTAGAAGCAGGAGGTTCAAATATATTACTTAATAATACAATTCCTGATCTGGCACAAAATGATGCAGAAATGTTCTCTTGGTTTGAGAGTGATATAACTGAAGTAACAGAAGAAGTAAGAACAGAGTATGTAACAAAATAATTATAGATTTATGATTATAAGAATTCTTATTTTCCTAATTGGATGTGCTCTACTTGTGTATGTTTTTAATAATCTGTATATAGCTGATAGTAAAAGAAGGTCTTGTAGTACAAATTATTTTTTAGAAAACAAGGATAGAATGGAAGCAAAAGAAATTTTTAAAAAGACTTCCATTATGTGTAAAGACTTAGATCAACAATATACTATTTGGCGCTGGGCTTTTATCTTTAATATAATTTTTGTTTTCGCAGTTCTTATTGAAGGAATATATAAATTTAGTAAACGGAAGTTGTAGGAAAGATTTTTTGATCCTAGTCGTAGCGTCCAACGACCAGAATATTTAGAGAACGTAAAGAGAAAATAAAAACTAAAGCCGAGTCAAAAGATTCGGCTTTAGTTTTTTTACTCAAAACGTTTATTGATTTTATCAGGGTCGAGCGCTTGATGAAGCACGGCGTAAATGGTAACAGTTGCTTTATCTTCATCAACAGTAAAGAAAACTGAGAAGGGAAAACGAATCAAAGCCATACAGCGGATATTGTTTTGATAGACCCTGCTGGCGCACGTGAAAATATAAAATAAAGAAAGAAGCTGGTGCACGCGTGCCGCGTGTATCAAATATTAAGAGATCAAAGTTAGAAAGTAAAAGGAGAAGCCGGATTTAAAAGTCTGACTTCCCCGCTGATCCGGATGTTCTACCCCGTGGTTGGTAAAAAGTTAGCAGACAGTGTCCGTGGTTGTGTCACCGACCAACCACCAAGGAATAAAGGAGCCCGGGAGAAATTACGGGCTTTAGTTTTTTTATATGGTGTAAGGATCAATGATATTTACCCCGTGGTTGGTAGAAATTAAGGCAGCCCGTTTGCCGATTTCTATGGATTAAGCAAGCTCATATGTATAAATTT
>JAIERY010000151.1 GCA_019746425.1 Cytophagaceae bacterium | reverse complement strand
CCGCCGTATACCAGACCGGTACGTACGGTGGTGTGAGAGGACAGGTAGCCCAATAAGGGCTATCTTCCTACTCGATTTAAATCAATTCTTTATAATCTTTATAATTTTATTTTCAGTTTCAGTAATAACTTGAATGAAGTAAACTCCCGAAGGCGCACTTTCGCCCCATGTTATTATCTGATTAGTACTAAGATTATTATTAGAATAAACTTCTAGGCCACTCAAACCTCTTATTGTAACTTTTACTTTTTGGTCTGCCTTGGATGAAATCAATAAGCTGATTTCACTATTGAATGGATTTGGATAAGCATTTACTTCTAAAATATTTTCTCTTGTATTTTCTTCTTCAGTATCATCAAATGAACTTTGTGCCAGTTTAAAGTTTCCACCAAAGGTACAGGCAAGATTTCCGGCTGAAACCCAGGAAGGATCAGATGGATTACAGGAATTGTCAATTCCTAAAAATCCATTGAGGTTGTTTCCTGAAACATCAGCAAAGTTCTGACCGCTTGCACCATTAAAATCCCAAAGCGCAACCAAGCCTGCCTGTGGAGTTATATTATTATCCATATCATTTAGTATATCTCCGGCTGTTCTTGAAAAATCCCACAACCTGATTTCTCCTATTTGTCCGTTAAAGAAAAGTCCGCTTGGACCATTACGTCCGATTCTTAATACACCAGGAGAACTGATATTTCTACCAGTGAGTGGAGCAGTTGTGGGTTGACCATCTACATAGAATTGTAACTGATTGCCAGTTCTTGTCAGAGCGACATGATGGCATTGTCCGTCGTACAGGTTATAATTGAAAGCAACATTATTGTCCAAGAGGTTAGGTGAACCAGCCATCTGAACAAACAACTGCCCGCCTGACCATATTCCAAATATGTATCCGTCCGCATTTGCTCCAGCAGCAAAGCTTCTCTTGGAAAGAATAGCTTGAATACCATCAAAACCATTGGTTAAGTTTGACCTGACGATTGCCTCAATAGTAAAATCACCTGTACCAAAATTTAATAGAGGATTATCGGGAACCTGTGCAAAGTCATCCACTCCATCAAAGGTTAAAGCTTCGTTATTAACAGATATTACCTGTCCGGGACAAAGGGTAGTGGAGCAACCGAAATTAGCAATAACCGCAGGGTTAGTTCCTATAATTGCTCCGGGAGCGATTGATACCTGACTTTGTCCGGTCAGGTTAAAATTGAATCCCGGATCTTCAATACAAATGAATCCTCCTGCTTCTACAACAATTCTTGACGTTCCGTTCAGACTTATGTTGGAACCTGAACGTATGTATAAAGTACCTCCGGATCTGACTATAATTTCACTTGATTCAAGTGTTGTTTGCGATAAAGCCTGAAGATGTACCAGGCCAAGATTCTCCACTGTTATTCGTGAATTGTTTTCAAGTACTAAATTTCCCTGATTTTGTACCCGCAGGAATGAATTTTCATTTAGAGTTAATCCGGTTGAAGAATTTACCCGTAAAAATGCCTGACGTACATTAATGTCTGCCCCACCACAAGCAGAATAAATGCCGCCTCCTGTTATCAGGAACGTGGAGTTTGTCCCGGAAAGACTTCCGTTTATTAAAACTTCATCAGATATATTCTTATTCAGACTATTGTTAAAGATATAAGAGTTTCCCGGTCCTGATCTGAAATAATAATCAAGACGATAGGTGTCAAGATATAAAGTTCTGATAGGTCCAAATTGTCCGTCTGTTACATGAGCAACAGATATTGCCGCAGCATCAGAGCTCATGGAAGTCCGGTGAGTGCCGTATCGTGCAATATCGTAAACAACTCTGTTCTCTCTGAAGCATCTGGAAATATTAGCTCTCAGATTACAGTTTGCAGGAGAAGCAATATGATTAATCAGTGAAGTATAATAGTCACTCACATTGGCTGGAATCTGACCCGTTGACTGTGCAGCAACTAGAGGCAGGATAATTTGAAAAAAGGAGAGTTCTACGTCGTCTATTGTTTCCCATCCATTCACTCCAGTGTCATTAAAACCATGCCTTGCCGTTCCGGGTATCGTAGCCGGTAAACCTTTACCTGCACCATCCCAGAGATCATAAATGGCACAGGCAATATAATATTCTGAATTAATACCATTATTAATGTCTGGATATACATCTCTTGCTTCATAATAAGGTCGGTTAATTACTCTTTCATCAAATCCATACTCCTGATCTTCCTGCCGGTAAGCAGCATCCATAATCATCTGAAAAGCATCCGCCCAACCTTCGTTCCAGGCAAGACGGGATGTATTCTCTTCATCCCAACTGTGCGAACCTCCTGTTCCGGGCCTATAATATGCTATTGCCATCGTTTCGCCTTGTATGGCCCACATGGCAAAATGACCGAACTCATGATAGATGGTATTCTCATGATCCAGGTCTCCATTCTGAAGGAATATATTGGCAAATGGGAAAAAGGAAAATCGGGAGGAGTTAGTATAGGGAATTATTCTTAGACGATTACTTAGGGGGAAACCAGTTCGTACAAAGTGAGTAGACTGAACAGCCCAATGTAGACCCCGAAACGCACTTTCCTGTAAGAATACTGTTCCTGCATTAGGTTGTTGGAATCCGGAGTTAGTACCCGGCAGATTATGAATCGCTGTAAATACGCTTCCCAAAAGCAATTGTGTGTTACAGGCTAGATCTAAATCCTTATTTCTTGTTTCAATTCTAAGGAAAAGCTCTATTTGTTTCCCTTCAAAAAGACTTTGAACCATCACGTAAGGAATAGCAAAATTTCCATTGTCATCAGTATGAACCTCAGCAACATTTTCATTTATAAAACCATCTCTTTCTTTAAGCATAACCAACACACCTCTTAACGGTATGCTTTGTGGTATTCCGAGGTCATTGGTAATGTTACTCATTAATCTTCCCCGTACCACTCCTGAGAAAACTCTTACTATTCTGAAAGCCTGGATTGAATTTTCATCTTCCTCCGCTGTTGAATCTACTCCGTCATCTTCAATTCCTGGCGGGTTTACAGCATGTATTTTATTTACACCATACGCTAAACCGGGAACAAAAAAAGTATGCGTATCTCCCAAAGTATCTTTTAATTTATTAGGTATATCTGATTGTGGAATCTGATGTTTGCAATGAATTTTCTGGTCGTATCTAATGCCGAACCCGGATTAATCCAGCTTCTTTGTGGGCCGTTGAAGTCAGTCATATTGAACACTTCTACTGTTTTATAAGGTGTAAAATAGACTCTTCCTTCGGCTATTATTTTCTCCTGAATATCTCCTGTTGTAAGTTGGGTAAATTGAATTCTTTGAGGATAAAATGGGAGAGAAGAAACAGGATAGGAGATTCTATATACTAAAACAAATTTTGAATTCTTTTTACAATGCTTGTTAACAGCAGAACCATTGATTAGCTGCGCCTGCCAGCCCGAAGGAACTTTCATTGAGGGCTGCCCTTGCAATTTAGCATCTTTATTAAACTCCATCTTAATATGAAGTATAAAACTTCCATTGACTACCGGATGTTCCTTAGTCTGGATTTCTGCAAATCCTGGAGAGGTTTCTCCTGCCATTGTCATTTGTAATGATAACAGCAAAAAAAATGTAAGGATAAGTATCTTTTTCATGGGGCGGTGATTTTAAAAATTTATTATTAATTAATGTGATATCTTTTAAGATTCCAGATTTGTCCGTTAAAAAGTTCTTTACGAATTACGCCGACATTTTTGGAATAGTAAATGTATTTAGGCTGACTTGAAGCTTCCTGGTATAAATTATTAAATAACCTTACTTCCTTAAACCAAACACCTTCAACTAATAAAGAATCATAATATGTTTCGTATACTGTCCGCATGCTCTCATTGTAATTAAAAGTGTCTTTCACCGATGCAGGAGAGAAAAATTGTATATTTACAACTAAAAAATTTGAAATATATCGCTCAGCAAATGTGTCATATCCTTTATTTTTTTTGTCAAAAGCATCTCCTCCTCCTGTAATGGTGTCCTGATAATAGCTGCTGGATAAAGTTTGCTTGAATCCTTCGAAATTGAAGTTAAAATTATTCGGTTCATAAACTTTATATTCCTGCCAGTATAAATAAATACTATCTTCCATTCCTGAAGCCGAATTTTCATAAACCCAATAACTACCCACCGGGAAAAGGGTGTAGTTCTTAAATTCCTGATCCATATAATAAACAGGCCTTTCTTTTTCTTTTTTGCAGCTTGTGGAGAGTAAGAAAGGTATAATAAAGAGAAAGATAAATATTTTCATGGATGGAAAATTTATGTTAATATCCTATAATCGCTAATTATCTAATTTATTTAAGCATTCTTTTAATAACTTCCTTTCTCAGAGCTTCATCAGCTAATTGTTGATTCTGGTTATAATACTGAATCAAATTCAATAAATCCTTTCGTTTGTATTTAAGGTGTTTCCTAATCCCCAATGGGAACAAAACAAGAGTAGGTATTGAAGCAGCAGTTGTCGCTATTGTCAATACGGGGACAAAGAGATCTCCTTAAATGCGGACTCTTCGTAAAAGTAAATAATTCTTACTGCTGCAATGGCTATGGGCAATGAAGCTATGTATATTATTGCTGTTCTTCTATTGCTGAAATACAAATTTATTAA
>JAIERY010000430.1 GCA_019746425.1 Cytophagaceae bacterium | reverse complement strand
CGCATTCTCTCGAGATGACATTTTACATGATAATCTTAATATTTATTTCACAGCTACAGGCGATGGCTTTATCTTGCCAAGCTCCTTTACCATTTCATCTTTTACTTTATTAAATGCATTGAGCTTTGACTTGGATAGCGGTTCGGTAAACGTTCCTTTTACTGATCTTGGGTCTATCTGTTTCCCATTTTGCCAGAACCTGAAGCATACATGTGGTCCC
This sequence comes from Cytophagaceae bacterium, assembly GCA_019746425.1. Lineage (GTDB taxonomy): Bacteria > Bacteroidota > Bacteroidia > Cytophagales > Cytophagaceae > JAIERY01. The sequence goes on along the minus strand of JAIERY010000430.1, from coordinate 4,403 downwards.
GATGACAGTCCGGTACTTCCTACATAACCTATCACTTGTCCCTGCACTACTTTTTTACCGGGCTTCATATCTTTTGCGATCCTGGACATATGAAGGTATTGAGTAGTATAAGTTCCGTTGTGTTTGATCTTTACATAATTCCCGTTGAACTTGGCATACTTTGCTTCCTGCACCACACCATTGCCTACAGCCAGGATAGGGGTTCCTGTAGGAGCAGCGTAATCGGTGCCCAGGTGCGCTTTGAAAATCTTTTGCACAGGATGAAATCTTCTCTTGGTAAATCTGGAAGTTATTCTGAAATACTTCAGAGGCGCTTTCAGAAATCCCTGATTCAGGTTCATTCCTTTTTCATCATAAAATTGATCCTTACCATTCTCCGTAAAATTGATTGCATAATATTCCTGACCTTCATGTTGAAAAGAGGCAGAGTAAATTTTTTCAATTCCAATGGCTTTACCATCTAATACCATTTCATCGTAAATTATCTTATAGGCATCCCCTTTTTGGATTTTGAAGAAATCGACCTGCGTGGCAAATAGTTTTGAAAGCTCATAAGCAAGCTGGGGAGCAGCGTTCTCTTCCAGTAAAGATTCATACAGCGAAGATGAAATAGCGCCACCTATAGCTTTACGGTTGATGTCCACTTTCTTTTCCTCTTTGATTACAGTCAGTGAGTCGTCAAATTTCAGAATAATGGTTTCTCTGGAATTGGCTTCGTAGACTATATATTTTGTATTGGAGACAGAATCAGGAGTCTGATAAATGGTGTATTTATTTCCCTTCTGAATTTTTCTGAAATCAAAAATATTTTTGGTTTTATCCAGTATTTTCTGCGCCTGCTCTGAGGTAATATGATACTTGCTTAATATCTGTAAAAAAGTTTCATCTTTCCTTACCTCTTCCTGCACTGTTACCAAAGGATCTTTGGACGGCCCGAACTTATAAATATAAGTCGCTACAGGAATTTTCGGCTGCTCGGCAAAATTTTCTACGACCATTGGCTCTTCCTGCGGCATAAACATGCGTACTACAAAAGCAAAAACAATGGAACTTAGCACTGCTATGACCAGCAGGGTAATGTTAAACTTTCTCATAGTATCTGGTTTGGATTATGTGTTAAACCAAAAAATGCCGGGAAAAATTCCCTGAATTAAATTCAAGTGTTGGGGATAGAGGATTATAATTCCTTATTGCAGTGGGGACAGCTTTTTTTCTTGCGTTTTGACTGTACGTATTCGGTAAAACTGGAAGAGATAAGACCGGCAGGTACCGCGAACATGGCGATGCCTAAAAGGGCTATAATAGATCCGAAAATTTTACCGGCAGGAGTAATGGGAATTACATCACCATAACCTACGGTCATAAGAGCCGATGCAGCCCACCACATGGTTTCCGGGATGCTGGAAAATTCCGGGTTCTCGTCTTTTTCTATAAAATACATACCTGTGCTGGTTAAAATCAGCAGCATGATAATTGTTAAAAATATAATGAAGAGCTCTTCTTTTTTATCCAGGATGACATGCCTGAAGGTTTCCAGGGCTTCTGAATACTTATCTAATTTAAATATCCTAAGCACCATGAAAAACCGGAAAATGGTAAAGAACCTGAAATCATATTCAGAAAACATAGAGATAAGTAAAGGCAGAATAACCAGCAGTTCTATAATGGCCATGGGTGTCAAGGCAAATTTTAACCTGCCCCAGATAGGATGGCTGTACTTTTTATTAAGCGTGCAGATCCACAACTGCAGGCAATACTCCAGCGTGAAAATGGTAAGAGTATAAATTTCAAGCGTGTCAAAGTAGGGCTCAAATTCATAATATATCACCTCAACCGTTTCAAGAATAATTGCAGTGACGTTTAAGAAGATCAAGGTAACTATGAGAAAATTAAAAAGTCTTCCGGTCGGATGAGTATTTTTTTCCGCCACCAGAATGGTAAATAGATTTTTTCGAAAATTTTCGAGCGGATCAATTAAGGTATTGATGAACTTATTGGGATTTGACACCTTGGTTTTATATCGTTTGATATGAAAGATAGTAAAAATTGTAAAATTTTGGAAATGGATTTCGCCAAAATCTTAAAAATTAAACTTTTACTTACCTTTTTAGTAGCTTTTATTTAGATTTTTCCAATGCCTGTTCTACTTCTTCAATAATATCATCAATGTGTTCCAGTCCTACGGAAATCCTGATCAGGCCAGGTAAAATTCCTACCGATGCCCGGTCTTCATCTGTCAGTTTAGAATGAGTAGTAGAAGCCGGATGTGTTACAATGGTTCTGGTATCTCCCAGATTGGCTGTATGAGAAGACAACATAGCGGCATTTAAAAACTTTCTGCCGCGGTTCAATCCTCCTTTTACAATAAAGGTAACGATGCCTCCTCCTGCACTCATCTGTTTTTTGGCCAGCTCATATTGCGGATGGCTGGGAAGAAATGGATATTTCACCAGTTCCACTTCTTTATGCTTTTCAAGGTGCTGGGCAAGCTTCAAAGCATTTTCAGAATGCCTGTCCATTCTTACCGCCAGTGTTTCCAGGCTTTTGCTGAATATCCAGGCATTGAATGGAGATAATGCCGGTCCGGTATGCCGGCTGAAAAATCTTACTTCCTTTATCAGTTCTTTAGAAGCCAGTATGATTCCTCCAATAGCTCTTCCCTGTCCGTCGATATATTTGGTAGCAGAATGGGTAATGATATCGGCTCCCAATTTCGCAGGCTGCTGTAAATAAGGAGTCGCAAAGCAATTATCTACATTCAATAAAATTTTATGTTTTTTAGCAAGCTTCCCCAGCCACTCCAGGTCAATTAAATCCAGCGCCGGATTGGAAGGCGTTTCCACCATAATCATCTTAGTATTTTTCTGAATAAGCCCTTCCCAGCTTTCCGGTTTGGTAATATCAGCATAAGTATGGCTAATGCCCCATTTAGGAAAAATCTGATTGGCTATCTGTATGGTGGAACCAAATACTGATTTACATAAAAGAATATGATCTCCTGAATTTAAAAATGCCGCCATGCTCACAAATACTGCCGCCATTCCCGATGCAGTGGCAAAACCATCTTCAGTCCCTTCCATGAGGCACATTTTCTCTATGAATTCTGAATTATTAGGGTTTGAAAAACGAGTGTAAATATTCCCCGGAATTTCATCGGCAAACATAGCTCTCGCCTGTTCCGCATCTTCAAAAGTAAAACTCGATGTAAGATACAATGGAACGGAATGTTCTCTGTTCTCTGTCTTCTCCAATTGTGTCCTGATCGCAATGGTCTCAAATTTTTTCTTTTTCATTTTATTAATAGTCTACAGTCCACCGTCCACGGTCAACAGCATCAGTGGACTGTGGACCGTGGACTATTCAACTAATTATTCAAACTTCAATTCATAGGTTATCTCTGCTGTATTCTCGAGCGTTTTTGCTACAGAGCAATATTTTTCAAGTGACAGCGCAACAGCTCTTTCCGCTTTATTTTTATCTGCAATTCCTTTAAATATAAAATGCATGTGGATCTTTTTAAATAGAGAAGGAATAGCATCGGGTTCCCTTTCAGCATCTATTTTAATCTGAAAGCTTTCCAGTTCAATTTTCTGTTTTTTCAAAATGCTGATCACATCAATGCCGCTGCAACCTCCCAGGCCCATGATCAGGAGTTCCATAGGACGCGCGCCTTTATTTTCACCCCCGATTGCCGGAGAAGCGTCCAGGCTAACAGTGTGTCCGCCTTCATTGGAAGCCTCAAAATGGTAATTTCCTTTTTTGATAAGTTCGATAATCATGGCGCAAAAATAATTAAAGTTTTGACTTATGAGGATTTTTAAAAGTCAATTAACGAATTAAAAGTAAAAGTATCGAAATATTTTAAATGCTGAGAAGAAAACAGAATAATATTCGGCTCAGTTCCCTATCGGCCTATAGCCCCAAAATTATATTTGGATAATTGTATTTTTTCTGAAATTTCTGTATTTTTGGTTCTATGTTGAATTTAAACAATATACAGCTTCCGGGAAACGCATGCACCACAGTAATGTGTTGTTGTCTTTGTGGCTTCTCACTTTGAGAAGGGCTGTATATTTTAATAATGGATTATTTAATCAATTATAAATATGAAGCCTTTCAGATCGAAAGGCTTTTTTAGTTGTAACAAGAATTTTCAAAAAAGATGAGCACAGATATTAAATCGAAAGAATTGAATTTGTCAGACAAAATTGCTCCGGAAGCGAAGGAAGATATCGTTGAATTAAAAAGTAAAATAGCTTCTTTCCGGGAAGGAAAAATAGATGAAGAAAAATTCCGCGCATTCCGGTTGGCACGTGGGGTAAATGGACAGCGTCAGGAAGGTGTGCAGATGATCAGAATCAAGCTGCCATTTGGAAAAGTTACTCCGGATCAGTTGGTAAGAA
>JAIERY010000200.1 GCA_019746425.1 Cytophagaceae bacterium | reverse complement strand
ACTGCTACACTTATTAAATATGCAGTGCAGAATGGGTTATTAAGATAAAATTTAAAGAGGCTGTTGGATACAGCCTCTTTTTTGGACAATCACTTTTTAACCTGAGACTTCCTGTCAGTCTTCTTTTTCAAATCATTCTCATCTGCTTCCAGGGTCACTCCTTCTACAGAAGTATTTTTCTCTTCCGTATCCTGGGTCAGCAAAATACTTCCGGCCAAAAGAATGATAAAACATGCGCATACTAACTGTAAATAAGAAAGCGAAATAAACAAGCCAATCTTAAGATTCTTTTCCATAGTAGCTGATGATGTCTGGATAGAACCCTTAAGAAGTAAATTAAGTTACCCTGTTTATACTAAAAGAATACAGGCTTTACTTATCTGCCAAATATTTTTTCCCATGCCATCCTTATACTAATAAAAGTAAAAACCGACAGGGAAATAAATACTAACATAAATGCAGCAAACGATCCGTAAGAAAATGTTGCGCCGGCTCCAAAAATTTCACTGATACTGTTCATAGCTATTTTGTTTTATATATTGTCTTAATGACTGCCCCGTTATTGTATATTATTTTTAAAGTATATAATCCTTCAGCAAGAGATTGTGCAGGAATGATAATATTTTCTCCATTCACTTCTGAAGAACTGTAGCAAATCTTTCCTGTCATATCTATTACTTCGACACTGGATACCTGACCTGAGTGAAAGGTAATTTTAAATCTGTCAGTAAAAGGATTGGGCGAAACCAGCACTTCACTTGCTTTCTGACCGGCAGCAACATTAAAATCAGTAACACCCGTCGGTAATGAATTGTTGCAGAAATTTTTAGTCGCGAGAGTCATCAGGAACAGTCCGTCTGCCAGACCACAGATAGTTGTTTCCATAGAAACATAATCTCCCGGCTGCTCAAAAAAAGTAAATTGAGAAGTATTGAATTGACTATGCCATAAACCAGGATTATGCGGCGGACTAAAATATACAGTATTGGAACTATGATCTGATGCTGGTGCAGGGCCTTCCGCTATTTCGCCATAGGGAAATTTAGAAGGCTGAAGTTTATAAATTGCTGCATAGCTGGAAGTGATGGTACCCGGAATTGTCTGCGTAGCAATGAATCCCAATCCCCAGGCATTCCTTCCCAAAGTATAATCCACCACATCATAACCAAACTGGTCATAAGTCGCAGAGCCGGATTGTAATTTATATTGCATGGCGCTGTGCGCGACACTAAACTGGCTGTATAAACTTCCCCATACCGAACTGTGCGGAATACGCCATGTGTTATTTGCGCTGTTTGCAGTGGTTAAAAAAGAATTAAGATCTTCTGTAATCGACGATTGAATAGCAGGATAATAAGGCAGTAGTCTGCAATGAGCCGTCATGTTAATATCACTCCATGCAGACCACCCCGCGCTACCCGCAGCATTACCATAAGTCTTGGCATCTGTAAGATAAGAAGCCGTGCCCGTGAGGCGGTAAAGTTCTATGGCAGCAAGCTCCATATTATCATTGTATGTATTATCATCATAATAAACTTCTCCTCCTCCTTCCCACCAGGCATTGGCGGCGGCAGATGCTTTGGCTGCAGTGTATATTTGTATTGCTTTATTTCTGTAGTTGGCAGCATCGGTTGTCAAACCTTTTGCTGCAAATACATTCGATCCCAGGGCAAGGGCAGCCGCGGTGAAGCCCATCTGTGTTCTGGAAAAAGAAGAATAACATTCCCTCTGACCATCCAGGTTATCATTTTCAGGAAGGCGCTGCGGCCATTCTTCATGATCAGCCGAACCACCAGTCTGAATAATAAATTCATTGGCATCGGGCATGGTCTTCATTAAAAAATCCAGCCCCCATTTACACTCATCCAGTAAATCATCAAGGCTTGTTGTGGAATATAATTTTACCCCGTCAAATAATTCCGGAGCCGCTTCATATGAGCGAAGCATAAAATAAGTAAGGTAAGCATTGGTAAGCGTAAATTTAATATAATCGCCTGCATCATAATATCCTCCCAGCATATTTACTCTTTTACCATCTGCAGAGGCTGCCCAGCTTCCATTATTGCTTCCCGCCCTGTCAAAAGTCGGACAGGAGGCATCGCCCAGGTGTGAAGTGGCATGATCCAACGCTGCATTGGATCCGCTTCTTCTTACCCTGATGGTTCTTAAAATCTGTGAAAGAGTAAACGAATAAGGACGACAGGAAATCGTAATAGTGTAATTACCGATATTATCTACTTCCAGTGTATAGGTTCCTATTGTTTCTACCGAAGAAAAATCTATTTCATAATTAAAAGCCTTGGGCATATAATTGCCACTGCCCGTCACGCTGGCTCCCAAGGTACCGCTTGCTGCTACTGTTGCTGAAGCATTTTTAAGCCGCCAGCCATAGCCTGTACAATTATTGTCGGCCATCACCACTACTTTTTTTGGCCTGACCGGATCATAACCTGCTATATTATACCTGACCCATTGGCCTCCTAATGAACTATAAAAGTTCAAAAAAATGATTAACGCTGTAAAAAGATAAGTTTTCATATGCTCATAAATTAATTTTATATAAATGATCAGCTATATCCCTGATCTTAGAAAGAATATAACCGAACTAAGGGATAGTGAATAAAAAATGGTTAAATAAAAGCGTTTATGGAGGCAAAAAATGAGATCAAAAAAAAGCGGAAAATTATACAATGGTACCTTTCTAAAAAGGGCTTAACTTTAAAACAGAAAGCATTTTTCGGAATTATTTATATAATAATACCTCACCACTATTCTGTGATCAGAACTTCCCAGTTATCAATACGCCCCGACTTCTCCTTACGGATCATCTCAGTCTCTTTTGCCAATACTTTTTTGCGGAATTTATAGCAGGTAAGGCGGTTTAGCTGCAGTATTTCAGAAAGATGATCGACTGCAATCTTATCCTGTTTAACAGAAGTAATATAGGTAATGAAAAATGCCTTTTGAATAGGAAATTTCAAGGAATGAAAGATGGTGGAAGAAGTTACAGACTCAATGTAGTTACAACGGCTGCATTTTCTTGCCAGCAGTTTTGCTTTCACCGTAAATTTAGTGTTTTGGCATTTTTTACATTGATATCCCTCACCCCATTTCATTTCTTCGACATACTTCAGGCAGGAAAAATCATTGGGGAAAATTTTTGAAAACTCTTCATAGCTTAATTCTTTAGAGGTCATCCGGGCCTTCTTCTCTTCAATCACTTTTTTATTTAACTCCCAATTATCATAATCCAGCTTGGAAGCAAACTTATTAAGTTCTTCTGTCATTTTCTGAAGCTTCTCATTTGCTTCAGAAAGTTCGTTGGTTTTATTTACAAGATCTTTGGTCCTCTGATTTACTTTCTCTTCCAGCTCCTTATTTACTTTTTGCTGCAATAACTGATTTTCTTCAAGCTGATGAATTAATATTCTCTGAGCATTTTCTTTTTCTGCCTTCATTATTTTTATTCTGTCCCCTAATGCAAAAGATAATACTACCACTTCCAGAACTATTCCATAGTTAAAGCTATACACTGTAAAAATATTGTGAGGCATAATGCCGTAATTTCTTAGCTGAAGTATAACCAGACCAATAAATACAAAAGTATACCCCAGAATAAAAAACCTCGCCGGCTTAAATCCATTTTTATAAACATATAGTGCAGCAATATACACGACAAGAAAAGGAAGAATATAAAACATCGACAAATAGTCTACATTAATGATAAAAATTCTTTCCGTTACAAATAAAGCAAAGTAGAATACTGTCACTCCCAAAACTATTTTATATAGCTTTTGTGAATGCTTTTTTAAATCAAGGAAGGTAGTGGAATAATGTACAAAGGTTAAAAGAAAAAAGGCTGACCACAAATAATTATTCATAGGCCAGTTCAGAGATGGAAAATTACCCCATATGTACTGAAAGCCGAGACCATCCTCTGTAAAGGAGTTTATCATACAGCTGAGGACATATAAAACATAAAGCAAATATACCTTTTCACGGGAAGTAAAATAAAGCAGCAGGTTGTACACAGCCATAATGAGAAGTATGCCGTAATAAATTCCCAGAAAATAATATTCATTTACCGTATAGGATGTGAATGACTGCTGAGAATTAATAAAAAATTCAAATCCGGAAGCATGATTAGACAATATACGCACATAAAAATACCGATCATCTGAAAGGAAGTGCGGCAGATCGAACACAAAATTAGTGACTTTGTAATCTCTTTTCCCAAATGGAAATAACTGACCAACCTGCATTTGCTTATAAGTTCCATCTGGTTGCGGAACATAAAACTGGAAATCTTCTGTCTGTATAGAGTAAAATTCCAGAACCCATTTTCTCTTTTCTACCGAAATATCTTTTATTTTAAATCTGATCCAGTAAGCAGATTCAACATCCTCTACGTAATTATATTCCCGCGAACTGACATGAAATTTGCCGTTTAGCGAAGGCGAAGCGACTTCTTTTATAGTGAGATTTCTGGAAGAATCTTTCAGAATTTCATAATGGAGATGAGTCAGCTCAAAATTCTGAATATCATCATTAATAATAACAGGCTCTGAGCTGAATGAATAAAAAGGAATGAATAAGGCGAAAATTAAAAAGGCTACAA
>JAIERY010000194.1 GCA_019746425.1 Cytophagaceae bacterium | reverse complement strand
TTAATGATCTTAATATTTACAGCTTATTTGGACGAGTGGATTCAAGTCCAGACATTTCTATAATCTTCCGCAAATTTTCGAAAGGTAATTGGATCTCTTCCTAAAAGCTTCTTCGTCTCAAAAGTCACTTTTCCTGCCAAACCTAGTTTGCATACTGTATATAAAGCTATCATTATAAGGATAAACTTTATAGGAAGCCTATTTTTTTTCATCCTGAAGAAAAAAGAAAATACATTTGGATCGGCATATATGACTTTTTTGTTCAAGACCGCTGATAATATTTCTGCTACCTCATAGTAATTAAGCGCTTCCTTGCCACTTAATTCATACGCCTTGTTGATATGTCCATCTTGTATTAAGGCAAGCATTCCAATTTCTGCTATATCCCTTACATCTATAAAGCTGGTTTTTCCCTTACCCGCCGGAACAAAAATTTCACTTTGATTTCTTATCTCATCTTTATGTGTCGTGCTTAGATTTTGCATAAAGAAGCTTGGTCGAAGAAACGTATAGGGTATTTTTTTATCTTTTATGTATTTTTCGATTTTGTAATGTGGTGTAAGCTTATTGTTCTCCACGCCCATTAAAGAAAGAAATACAATTTCTTTAACCGAGCTATCAGAGGCAGCGTCAATAAAAGGGAAAATAAATTCTTTTACATTCGAAATATGTGGTGGTCTTATAAGGAAAACTTTATCTATGTCAGATAAAGCTGATCTAAATGTTTCGGGCTTTTCAAAATCCAGTAGCCTGTAACTTATCAAATCAATGCCGTCACTTTTCTTTTCAGGGTCTTTTACTCCTGCAATGGTATTTACATTTTTGCCCTTCAAAAATTTTATGAGCTCACTTCCAACATTTCCAGTGGCGCCAGTAATTAAAATATTTTCTTTTGTATTCACTTTGATTATATAAGAATTTTTCGACGTTGATAAATATGCATAAACTTCAACTTTTCAGAACCTTTTTAAGAAATATTCCTGTAACCAAGCCTACAGAGATACCGGCCAGTATACCACCCGCCATTCCTAAATAGACCATTGTGACTAACGGAGTATTGATATCGGGAAGAGAAGATGCCAAGTAAATCCATCCGATTCCAAATGCCCATCCAACCCCATTGTCAGCTATCCATCGATGGGCTTTGGGTATATATTTTCGCAAAGAGAACCATTGAAAACAACCAAATACGCTTCCAATTCCCAAGCCAATCAAAACAGAAAGCAGAGCAAAAATAATAGGATTACTATGGTCTATGTTCGAGTCCGGAGTTGAATTATCGTAAAATAATAATGAGGGCATCATTCCCAAAAACCACCCCATTGTCGCAACAAGTACAGTATAGCCTGTCCATTCGCGCCATGGTAAAATCGGAATCTTTTCCTTCAGTACTTTCCATTGAAATGATCCAAGTAAGAATCCTTCTATTGCTCCCGCTATCATCATGCTACAAAGCACGATTGATTTTTGTACAAAAGTCTCTGGTTCGCGTATACTATTATTTATTCCAAACACGATTGCGCTTGCAGCAGCGATACCCAGAAATTCTCCGGCTGCGCAATAAAATACCCATCTTATAAAAAATGAATTCATGCTGACACTATTGCACTGTAATTTTTTTTGAAACCAACTCATTAGGAGAAGGTTTTCCTTCCTGCCAGCAATCCAGATTTTGAGCGGTGGTATCCGCAATATTTTTTAAAGCAGTTTCAGTGAGGAATGCCTGGTGACCGGTTATCAGTACATTTTTAAATGCCAGCAATCTGGCAAAAGTATCATCTGTAGGAATCTCTTTTGAGTGATCATAAAAGAAAAGACCTTTCTCTTTTTCATACACATCAAGTCCAAGATATCCTATGTGATTACTTTTCAAGCCTTCAATCGCATCAATAGTGTTAATGAGTCCTCCCCGTCCTGTATTGATGATCATTACTCCCTTTTTCATTTTATTAATATTATCCTTATTGATCATGTATTTTGTATGCTGATTCAAAGGAGCATGCAGTGTGATAATATCTGACTCACTGAATAGGTTGTCTAATGTAGTGTATAGAACATTGTATTTCTTAACGTAATCCTGATTTTGTTCAATGTCATAAGCAAGTATATTGCAGCCCAGTCCATTCAATATTTTAGCGACAATACTTCCGATTTTGCCTAATCCGACGATACCAACCGTTTTCCCATTCATATCAAACCCAATAAGATCGTCCAGGGTAAAATCATAGTCTTTTACTTTATGATCGGCTCGTACAATTTTTCTGTTTAGTGAAAGCATCATTGCTACAGCGTGTTCAGCAATGGCATAAGGAGAATATCCCGGGACGTTGGCTACACTGAAATTAAGTTCAGAAGCTTTATTGAGATCGATATGATCATATCCGGCTGCTCTATTTGCGATGAAGTGGATATTAAGTATATGCAATGCTTCCAATGTGGCTCCGCACGCATCATCGTTTGGAAATATACATACCGCATCAGAACCGTTTGCAAGGTCAGCGGTATCAGCCGATAATGACTTTGTTATAAAATTTAATGTATGTTTATCGCCGAAGGCTTTAGCAAGCGATTTCTTTTCAAATTCTTTAGAGCTGAATACTGTTACTTTCATGATTTTTTATTTAAAAACGAGCGAATATTTATAATGTTTATACTGATTTTTCCTCATTGAGTAAAGCATCGTAAAGGCTGTCTTTTAATAGTTTAATTTCTGCCACCAGATCTTTCAGCTCTTTGTCCAGATTTTCATTTTCAGGGAATGAGACTCTTGCTGCTCCTGGGGAAGTTCTGCGATAAAATATGCTTATCTGCTTCTCTTCATTCTTTACCTTTTTGATAAACTGATCCAATACGTCGGCTTTAGCATCAAAGGATGCGTAATATCCTTCCAACACTTTTATTTTTTGCTTTTCCGTAAGAGAAGCAAGTTTGCTGTTGGTTTGTTTTAGCAGGAAATTAATTTCCTTTTTTAAGGAATTGGCTGTCGAAAGGAATTCCGTATGCTCATTATGGATTTGGGTGATGCTTTTCATGGTTCTATTTTTTATAAAGGTAAAGTCCGAATTGGGGATAGGGAATGATGATCAATAAGGTGGAAATTGATCTTGATCAACTTTTAGTTAATGATCAGAGAAGACTCTTCCAGGTGATATATATTTTCTCTGAAATTGAGCTTCCCTTCTTCATCTACCCAGGCGGTAAAGTAAGATACTGAAACAGGAACCGGGATTTTGAGGGGAATGATCTTGGTTTCACTGCTATTATCCAGATATTCTTTCAATTTAGTTCTGTTCCAAACGGGAGTATTTTGAAGCAACCATACCACTAGTTCCATTGGGTTTTCTACTCGTATGCAACCATGACTATAGGTTCGGATACGATGATTAAATAGATATTTTTCAGGAGTGTCGTGTAAATAGATATTGAAGTCATTAGGCATTATGAATTTAATTTTTCCCAACGCGTTCCATTTGCCTGCTGTCTGTTCTATGATATAGTTGAAATTATCTTTGGATATCTTCTGCCAATTAACAGAATCCGGATTTACTTTAACCTTTTTTCCTTCGTAGTACGTGAATAGATCCATGTTATTCCGCTTAAGATAAGTGGAGTCGTGCTGAAGCATAGGAAGTATTTCTTTGGTGGAAATACTATAGGGTACGATCCAGGATGGGTTTAGTGCAACAGACTCAATATATCCATTAAGAAGAGGAGTAGGTGTTGAGGTTTTACCTAATATGGTTTTTAACTGAATATTTATCTTCCCGCTATCCACCGCGATCAGGTAGAAGCCGGAAATATTTACCAGTATAAATGGTTCATGTATAGCTTTAGACAAGCTATCCCATTTTACTATATTTTTTTTTATCTCCTGGATACGTGAAGAAACCGGAACGTTCAGAGCCTCTATTGTTTTGTGCCCGATAATGCCATCTTCCAATAGCCCATTTCTTTTTTGAAATTTCTTTACTGCCTCCTCAAGTTCTCTATCAAAGAAACTCGTATCCAGGTTGTGATCAGGTGTCAGATCTCCCGTTAAGAGCAAGTTTGATCTTAAAAGAGGAATAAGGTTGCTTTTTTCTCCGGGAGCCAGGCAAGAGTCACAAGATAAGAAATACCATTCATTCTGATTTATTGACTGATATTTTTTCAGATATGTTTCCAGATTATTTATCTGGTTTTTAATGTAACTGCTGCCTGATTGTGCTCCTGAAGAAAAGCCAATAAACAGTAGAATCAGTGCGAATAAGGGTTTTCTGGCCACCATTTTTTCGGCGCTGGGGTTGTATTAATACCAAGTACATAATAAAGCGGACACAGTTCCAGAACTCCGGTAGCAATCGGAATCCATGCCAAAAGAAAAAACCAGGTTTCTAAGGCGAATAAGGTTCCCAGAAGTATCACTCCTGTGATGATTCTGATTTTTCGGTCGGTCGGACCAACATTACATAATAGCATAATTTTTAAATGTTTGTTTATGTAAAGATCAGGGTATTCAGGAAGGAGAGCGGTGATGTATTCGGAACTAAAAATTGATATATAATAAACGTCATATGTAATTGCGGTTAATATTTTATATATTTGCATAAAATTCAAACACCATGCAAAGATTAAC
>JAIERY010000398.1 GCA_019746425.1 Cytophagaceae bacterium | reverse complement strand
GTAGAAACAGGTGTTGCTACCACTACCGCCCTGCCTGATAAAGCGATTGTGCAATCAGCAGGTAAATCTTACATTTTCATTGCAGCAGATGAGACAAAAGAAGAAAAGAAACCTGCCGATGCAAAAAAGGATGAAACTGCTGAAAAGCATATTCCGTTCAAGAGAATTGAAGTGACGACGGGTGTTTCGGAAAATGGTTATACCGAAGTGATTTTGCCTGAAGGATTTGACAGGAATAGCAAAGTAGTAGTAAATGGAGCTTATGATTTATTGTCGAAGATGAACAATGTGGAAGAGGAAGAATAGATTTTACTTGGGTCGGAGCCCTGCCTTGTTTGTCCCGTTTTAAAAAATGGAAAACCTTGAGTGGCAGGGTTTCCGTACCCACCCAAATAAAACAAACCTTTTTAACATGCGAAAGATAATATTCCTGATCGCTATCATAGTTATAACTATCGGTAGTAGTTGCACCAATAGTGGCGAAGAAAAAAGACAGGAAATACAATCAGAAAAACACGATTCCGCTCATAAAGAAAGAAAGGAAACAGATACTATGGGCATGAAAATGGGCGGCAATGAACTGGATTCAAAGAAAAAATAATTATTTAATCTCTAAAACTTAAAATTATGAAACAGTTATTTGCATTTCTTGTGATGCTGTTTTCAGCATCCCTGCTGTACGCACAGGACGTAATTACCCTGCGTAGCGGCGAAACCATTAATGGTAAAGTAGCCGAAGTTGGTACAACAGAAATCCGTTATTACAAAGCTGACAATATTGATGGGCCTGTGTATGTGGCCACCAAGTCAGATGTAGTACAGATTATTTATGCTAATGGCACTAAAGATGTTTTTAACTCACAGACATCTGCCAACCAAAATGCAGCAAATCAAAATTATTCCAGGCGATATCGCAGGGGATATAACAGGCCCTTTCTGTATCCCATCATTACGCCACATATTGACTTGGGGCATCATGGATTTTTCGGAGGCCATCACGGCGGACATCATGGTCATCATTAATAAGGCGCCGAGAAAAGTTCGATTATTCGGTTGACAACCTTACTAATATTAAATAATTCTAATAGTCAATTATCATGCAAATGTTCTTTGTCTATCTGATGGTATTTGTGCTGACTACCAGGCTGAAGGCACAAAAACCCATAACAGGCTGCCCTAAAGTAATTTTTAATTCCGCACAGGTGACAGATCCTGCCTGCGACTCCGGTATCAAAAAAGTAGGCTTGTCCTTTAACAAAAACAGAGTAATGATCAAATACGAGGATAAGTCAAAGAAATTTTATTCGACCGATTCTATCTGGGGCATACGGCATAAAAACGACTATCCTTACCGGCTTTACAAAGGGGACCTTTATTTGTTGTATGAATTATGGCCGGTGTATAAATATAGCAAAAGAGTGGGAAGATATGGCCGGGACTATTTTTTTAGCAACGGTCTGGATTCCGCTCTCTATCCTTATGATGAAAAGTATCTGAGAAAGCATACAGATCCTGATGCCTATGCCGCTGTGGTCAAAGATGCCGAAACAAACAGGCATGAGCTGGCCTTTGAATTTTACGCGGTAAATACAAGGATGTTGAATAAGAATCTCTGGGGCGGCGGTATGGACGTTAAATATTTTCCGGTAAAAAAATGGGGAACGGGACTCTCGTTTGTTGCAGTGGTCGGTAAACCCACCGATACGTTTTCCTTTTCAATAAGAAAGCCTGCCGTCACATATTCAGAATTCGGATGGGTAAACCAATACGATGTTATTAATAAAGGCAAAGTCAGAGCAAATATTAACCTTGTTAATGGACTGGCATTGGTTGAATTGAGAGACAATGGCGAAAAAATAAGAACCCAAACAAGATATGGTTACAAGAATGTAGCAAAGCTGCTGGCAAGAAATTATTATTATTTGTTGGAGCCAGGACTCGATATTTCATACAAGGTTTTTTCAAATAAGCACTACCCTGATTTTTACCTGACCGGTAGGATAAAATACAGGCAGGTATTTGGCAATAGCAAATTCGCTTCGGAAAACATGTTTTCGGGTCCTTTCGCCGGTATTGGACTATCATTGATTGGATTTAATAAAATACAGTTTTCAAAATAAAAAAGAAAATAATTCAGGAATTCAAGAATATGGAGGGTTGTATACATCATTAATTATTTTCATTAAAGTTATTTTTATGAAATGGATAGGGAGAAGACAAAGTTCAAATGTGGATGACAGGCGCGGCAGTTCAGGTCGAGGCCTCGCTATTGGTGGCGGTATTGGAGGTTTACTCATTTACCTGCTGTACACTTTCTTGAGCGGCAATAGCGTTGATCCGTCGCAAATAGAGCAACAGCTCTCAGATCCCAGCAATCAGTCCGCACAGCTATCACCCGAAGAGCAAAAGGCGGATGATGAAAGAGCATCATTTGTAAAAGTGGTACTGGCGGAAACAGAAGATGTGTGGAATAAAATTTTTTCGGAAAAGGGCCAACAGTATTCAGAACCTACACTGGTATTGTTTCGTGGTCTAGTTAAGTCAGCCTGCGGTAATGCCAGTGCCGCATCAGGCCCATTCTATTGCCCGGGTGATAACAAACTGTATATAGACCTTTCTTTTTACCAGGACTTGCAATATAAGCTTAATGCCCCCGGCGATTTTCCGATGGCTTATGTGGTGGCGCATGAAGTTGGTCATCACATACAAAACCTGATGGGTACGGCAGATAAAGTGAACCGGCTGCGCCAGCAGCTAAGCGAAACTGAATTCAACAAATATTCTGTAATGATGGAATTGCAGGCGGATTTTTATGCAGGCGTATGGGCGCATCATACACAGAAAATGAAAGATATTTTGGATGCAGATGATATTGACGAAGCATTGAATGCAGCCAGCGCCATTGGTGACGATAGGTTGCAGAAGCAGGCAACGGGGCAAGTAATGCCTGATGCTTTTACGCATGGCACATCTGCACAAAGAATGTATTGGTTTAAGAAAGGATATGAGACGGGAGATATAAAACAAGGAGATACATTTAGTTCTCCTGAACTGCAATAAATCCTGAATGAAGAGTAACTGAATTGAAGATAAAACAGAAACAATATGCTGCAACTTTTAGATTTTACTCAAAAAAATATTATAGCAACAAGGGCAAATGATTTACTAGGTATCAAAGATTATGAGAAAATACATCCCTTTATCCATAATATTATTGGCACCGGTAAAAAAGTCAGGTGGTATTTTGAAATGGATGATTGCTCCTCTTCAGATTCAACCGGATTTTGGGAAGATGGTGTAATCGAAGTTAATTATGGTAATATGAAATTTACACACTCAGAAGATATTGAAAAGATTGCCATTGTTGGGGCAAAAAAGTGGGAAAAGTGGATGCAATCAGTAATGAAACCATTTACAAAAGCAAGTGTAAAATATTTTGATTTAACAGAAAGTGACAAGGCAAAAGAATGGATTATGAATCAGGTAGAAGTTGTCTGAAATTATTGGGTTTATTAATCCTCAGGCCTTAAATAGGATTAATAAATGTAAATACTTTTTTTATTATAGAGCAATTAAATGCATTTTACGATGACCATTTCAATGTCAAAATTAAAATATGACTTTCCAGCGGGGTTAGTAGTATTTCTGGTGGCACTCCCCTTATGTTTAGGGATAGCGTTGGCTTCCGGGGCGCCTTTACTATCGGGAATTATTTCCGGCATCATTGGTGGTATAGTAGTAGGTCTTTTAAGTGGGTCGCATACCAGTGTGAGCGGCCCGGCCGCCGGGCTTGCTGCTGTGGTGCTGGCTTCTATTACAAAGCTGGGTAGTTTTGAAGTGTTTTCGGCAGCGTTGATAATTGCAGGATTTTTGCAGTTGGGCGGTGGTCTGTTAAAAGCCGGGTTTATTGCTAACTATATTCCCTCCAATGTTATAAAAGGATTATTAGCCGCTATTGGTATCCTTCTTATTTTAAAACAAATACCTCCGGCTTTTGGTTATGATAATGCTCACCAGGATGATTTTGCCTTTGTACAGGCAAATGGAGAAAATACTTTTTCGCATTTGTTCAATACTTTCTTTCATGTTACACCTGGCGTTGTAATTATTAGTTTGGTTTCCATACTTGTGCTAATTTTCTGGAATAAGACACCGCTTCATAAAATTAAATTCTTCCCTGCTTCACTTTTTGTGGTGTTGCTGGGTATTGGTTTAAACGAGACGTTTCGTGTATTTATTCCGATATTATATCTGCAACCCGTACACCTTGTAAATATTCCTGCAACAAGTTTTTCTGACCTCTCCTCTTTTTTAAAATTTCCTTCTTTAACTGCATTTGGAAATTTCGCTGTTTGGATAACGGCACTTACTATTGCCATTGTGGCCTCGCTGGAAACACTGTTAAACCTGGAAGCTGTTGAAAATATAGACCCACATAAACGGCAATCGTCTCCTAACCGGGAACTGGTGGCGCAAGGTGTTGGCAATATGATTGCCGGTGTTGTTGGCGGTATTCCGGTAACTTCTGTTATTGTTCGCAGTTCGGTTAACATTAATGCAGGAGCACAATCGAAATT
>JAIERY010000242.1 GCA_019746425.1 Cytophagaceae bacterium | reverse complement strand
AAATACAAAAACTGGATCACAAATTTAGGTGGTCAATTTGCGCCGGAAATAGGTGGTCAACTTCACCGGATTTTCCACTCTGAACGATATATTTCAAATTTTTTAGTTGTAAATACACAATTTTTCTCTCCTGTATCGGTGAAAGACACTTTCAATTACAATGAGAGCATACGGACGGTATACGAAACATATTATGATTCTTTATTAGTTGACGGTGTTTGGTTTAAGGAAGTTAGATTATTTAATAATCTATATCAGGAAGCTTCAAGTCTGCCCAAATACATTTATTATTCAAAAAATGTCGGCATAATCCGTAAAGAACTTTTCAAGGCCAGATCTGGAATCTTAAAAGATATCACATCAATCAATAATAAATTTTTAAAATCATCGCCCCATGAAAAAAATACTCAGTCTTACAGTTTTTTTTCTGTTATCATTACAAATGATAATAGCAGGAGAAACCTCTCCTGGATTTGCAGAAATCCAAACAAAGGAACATCCAGTAGTAAATGGAAATTTCATGCTGCATATAAAGATGGAGTTTGAAAAAGATGCCAAGTTGCAAGGGCAGCCTTCACTAAAAGTTCCTTTGGGCTGGCAAGCTCAGCTAATCAATGGTTCTGCTGTTAACAAGCATTGTTTATTCTAATAATAATCTTAGTACTAATCAGATAATAACATGGGGCGAAAGTGCGCCTTCGGGAGTTTACTTCATTCAAGTTATTACTGAAACTGAAAATAAAATTATAAAGATTATAAAGAATTGATTTAAAACATAGTAAAAGACCTGCTTACGCAGGTCTTTTACTATAATGATTTAAGTGCTAAAAACCATCTCTCCTTGCCAATGCTCTTACAATATGATCTACTTTTATTGCCCCTGACAATGCTTTAGAAGCCCATTTACACCAAAGATCAACGTATGGTTGCGTATTATCTTTAAACTTTAATAAATAGGTTGAAAATTCATCAGGAGTACCATTGCTGGGGATGTAATAACATAAATGCCAGCCAGGGATGTCTAAATGCCGAAGAGGAATCATAAAAAATTGTAAGGTTTAGTAAGTTAATATCTTTTAATTTCTGCATTAAATTTTTCTTCCGTGTGTTTTTAACTCTATTCGTTTTTTTATTCAGGATTCTTTCAACCCCTTTCAGGAAAATAAATTCCTATAAACCACACTACGAGGATGGCTTGCGAATGCAACTATGGGAATTCAGGGATTGTATTTATTATTAGAAAATTGGTATTTTATTATTCTACCAGAAGCTTTTTATAGAATATTCCCATAGCTGTCTCAATTTTAAAAAAATATAAACCTTTGTCAAGGAAACTGATATTAATATCTGATATATCTTTTCCTTCTTTTAGCACTTATGAAAAGATTGCAGATAGCTTAAATATCAATTTTATTAGAGCTTAATATTTACCCCTATTCCGATTCCAACAAGTGCAGTATAGCTGATGATTGGAACGCCAATCCAGTCACCTAATCCAGCAGGAAATCTTGCCATAGGATCTATTACCAGGTTCATCCTCTCCGATAAACTATATTCCAAGCTTACTCCTGCATATCCATAAATATAATGATATTGAAGATTCTTATCATGAGTATTGATAACCTGCATTAATGAATCTGTATATTCTGTATGGCTATCAAAATTAAAATTGCCTATTAATCCTATAATCGCATGCGGCTTTATTTTCCAAGTTTTCAGGGGAAGAATATCTATCCTAGCTCCCAATGAGAATTCAATAAATTTATTTCTATGTTTTTCTTGTATTATTTGACAGAAGCTGCAATTAGGAATGTATGTCTGGTTGCTCTTAAAGTAAAGAATAGAAGCATTAATGCTGGTTCGGAATGATATACCTCGTCCCGCTGAAATTCCACTAAGCAAATTAATATTTACATCCTGAGGAGCGAATGCAAAAAACATGTAAGAGGGAATAAAGTAAGTTCCTACGCTCCATTTTTTTTGAGCATAGGAACTTTGTATAAGAAGGATAAATCCAGTTACTAATAAAAATTTTCTAACCAATTAATTTACTCTTAATCTCCCGGATGAAAATACCTTCGAAGAATTGAAAACTTTATAAACAAAGTCTCCTGGATTTAGATCGCTTCTTGGTATGGTTACTTCATCTACTGATTTAACATTATCTACTTTTTTAACTAAGTTACCATTTAAATCATAAATGGCAAAAGTAACCTTTTCTTTCGTACTCAAGTTGGTTTTAACTGTTAATTGGTTAGTTACGGGATTAGGATATACAATAACTTCAGAGCTAACAATAGTTACCGTATCAATATGACTAGGTGTATCAATGTTACTAACTGATTGCTTGGCCTTTTTTGTAACTTTTAAGAAAGTACAGATTCCTCCATCGCTAGTTTGCTGCATTGTTTCTTCAAGAGTATATTCTTCCTTTATAACTTTATTATCTGCGGATAAAGTTATAAAGCTTCCGCAAGAATTAGAGCAAACAAAATCTTCTTTTTTTAGATTCTGAGATAAACATATTGATGCAGCGAAAAATATATTTATCATTAGTAATAATAGTTTTTTCATAATATTGTTTTATTTAAAAATATATTGAAAACCAAGTTTAAAATAAGTGTCATTCCCGATTTTAATTCTCCTGCTCTCAGGATGAAAGTATTTGGTGTGAATAAAAGATACTCCTATACCTGCACTTTGATTCAGATAAAAGCCCTTGAAAATTTTCACCATTACATTATAACCCAATAAATTTTCTATTGTATATTCTTTCCCATCTTCAATTTCAACTGGCGAAGTATAGCCGATTGAATCTTCCCAATGCATCAAATTATAATGAGATGATTGTATCAAATATTCAAAGCCTAAATTGAACTTCCTTTTCAAAGCACCTGGAAAAAAGTGGTAACCTGCTATAAGGCCAAACCCATTCGGAAAACTTTTAAATTCTCTTCCTACATACCAATAATAGTGACTTCTATTTGGTGAAACAAAAATGTATTTCGTTCCAACAAAAAAGGAGTGTTTCATTTTATGTATCTCAAAATTTAGCATTATTGCAGGCTCTCTTTCTTTGGTAAAAATCGATGAAATATTTATCCCATAATTCTTTATTGTATCATATTGCGAATAACCAACGCAGTTATAAAGAATGAAAGCTAATGCGATAATATATTTCACTTAATTTATTCTTTATTTGCCGTGTTTACAATCACTTAATGTTAGCTCTTCGAAATGATTGTCTATTGTACTCCCCTTTCTTTAGACCACTATTACTACTATCGTAGTTGATTTTCTTTTTGCTTCTTTTTCTTTTAAAATTATTAACATCTGTTGATAACTATGCGGCCATAAATAAATCTCTTGGCCTCTGTCTATTTATTCCCTGATGCTTTTTCCTATTGTAATAATTTATATACTCCTTTACTCCTTGATATAATTCAAGACCGTCATCAGAAGGATTCAGATAAATATAATTGTATTTGATGCTTCTCTATTCCGTGGCCTGTAACCGTTTCCTCATCCACCATCTTGTCCGTGTTCGCGTGGCACACCGAACACCTACTGACATACAAAATACAAATTATTTTTTATTTTTGTCCTCTACAGCTATGGATTATAATCTTATGCATGGTGTGTGATGACAAGTCATTTACATATGATAATAGGAAGTCAAGGTGAAAGAATGGAAGATATTATGCAGAGCTTCAAGACCAATACTTCCAGAAAGATGAAAGAAATAATCAAAAAAAAGCAATGAAGAGAGTAGAAAGGAGTGGATGTTATGGATGATGGAACGATCAGGGAAACTCAATAAACATAATGGCAATTTTCAATTCTGGCGGGAAGGTAATCATCCGATAGAATTATTTGATAATAAAACAATGCAGCAGAAATTAGATTATATACACGATAATCCGGTAGAAGCAGGATTTGTAGAGAAACCAGAAGATTGGTTATGGAGCAGTGCAAGGGATTACGTAGGAGGAAAAGGTTTGCTTGAAATTTTGTATATTGAATGAGTTTTAGTAGTAAATGTGAAGGCACGAACTCATCAGACACACAAATCACCCCTTAAGTTCGCGCCAGTTTTTTTGTTAATTAAATGTGTTCGCGCTATTGGAGTACAATAAGAACAAACTTCCTAATAAACTGGCAATGCTAATTATAGAAAACCAATTATACTTCATCTCAAAAAATGATTTTGCAAAAGATATATTCAATATGTTATCAATCATATCTAAACCCTCCAAAACCACTTAGTATTAGTTGAATAAAACAAAAAATAACAATCATGCTTGAAAAAACAATCAATATAATCCAATAAGGAGAATCTAACTTTGGCTTTAAAATCTTATAAAGTATAAATTCAATAGCTACCAAAATAAGATTTACATTGAAAGCTCTTTGAGCATATTCGGATTTATTAATAGAATCATTTATCAATGGAATAAATAAAAAAAACACATTGAATAGAAAACTAAATAAAATAAAAATATATACGACCTTAAACTTCATACTTTACATCTTTTTTAAAAAACGATAAAAATATTCTTA
>JAIERY010000329.1 GCA_019746425.1 Cytophagaceae bacterium | reverse complement strand
TGCTTTGGAAATCACAGATGTTTACGGTAAGAAATTTTTCGAATCCATCTTTTCCTGAAATAGCATTAGCCTCAACCTGGAAAGTTTTGGAATACCCAATGGTATCTATTTTGTAAGGATTAAGTCAGAGGATAATGAGGAGCAAGTAATTAAACTGATTAAAAATTAAAAAGAGGACTAATTACACGTCATTGCGAGGCAAATGACTGTTTAATTATAGCGAAAGCATTATACCTTTATCGAAATGTTGCTTAATGAAATGCCGAAGCAATCTGTCAGTTCTTACAGAATCTTTCTAATTACGAGATTGCTTCGGCATTAGTAAAATTATACTGGCCAGTATAATAATTAGTATTGATTCACTATCTAAACTTTCATTCGCCTCGCAATGACGCCTTAATAATGATTTTAACTCTTTTAGATTACTTCATATTATGATACACACTCTGCACATCTTCATCCTGCTCGAGCTTGTCAATTAATTCTTCCACTTCTTTTTGCTGCTCTTCGTTTAGCTCTATGGCAGATGTCGGGATGCGGGTAAGCTCCGCATTGGACACTTCAATTTTCTTTTCTTCCAAAGCCTTTTGCATTTTACCGAAATCTTTAAAGTCGGTATAGATATTTAATTCTCCTTCTGTTTCAAAAATTTCCTCCAGTCCGTGATCGATCAATTCTAATTCCAGTTCTTCCATATCCAGGTTTCCTTTAGGAAATTTAAATGTTCCCTTTCTTTCGAATAGATAATTGAGCGAACCTGATTGTCCCAGTTCTCCGCCTCCTCTTGAAAAATACAGACGCATATTGGCTACAGTTCTGGTAGTGTTATCCGTTGCGGTCTCTACTACGATTCCCACTCCAAATGGTCCCTTGCCTTCATACACCACTTCTTCCAAAGCTTTTAAGTTTTTATCAGATGCTCTTTTAATGGCCGCTTCGATTCTGTCCTTAGGCATGTTTGCACCTTTGGCATTTTGTATCGCTGTTCTCAGCCTGGCATTACTTTCAGGATCCGGTCCGCCGGCTTTTACAGACATGGAAATTTCTTTACCAAGTTTGGTAAATGTTTTGGCCATCCAGTCCCAGCGTTTTTCTTTGCGGGCTCTTCGGAATTCAAATGCGCGTCCCATAGTGTTTTTTAGTATAAAGTAGTAGATATAAAGTATAAAGATAAAAGCTTAAAGCGGAACGCTGAAAGCTGCTAACAAATATACAAAATCTTATAAAATACTCATCCGATGACTTTAAGTCATCGGATGAGTATTTTATAGCTTTTTAAATCTCGCTTTTATTTCATCCAAAGTCCTGTTGGATTTGAGAATACCAATAAAATCTTTTACCTCAAAGTCTGTAAAAATAATATAAGTGCCTTTTGAAGTGGCAAAATCTGATATTTTAATAAATTCATGTTGTGTGGTCTTTAATTGAGGAAGCAAAAGCTCAAAGCCTGTTACATATTTCTCACCGGTTCTTTCAGCTTCCATAGAAGCCCTGAAGTTATACACTTCAAAAATATGCTCTCTGGAAGCTCCGTCTCCTTTTTTGCTGAATGTGCTGAAGGCTGCTTCTTTGTCAATCACTTCGCTCAGGCATTCTTCCACCAGAATATTTCCTTTCTGCTTTTTAAGCAGTGCGAGTATTAAATTACATTCTTCTTCCGGACTTCTTTTGGCCATAGCTTTAATCAAAAAAAGCCTCATTTCTGAGGCTCTATTTTTTTATCTCAGCACTCTGCACTGAGCACTCATCACTAAATTATTTTGCAAAGCTTACCGCTCTCATCTCTCTGATCACAGTTACTTTGATCTGTCCGGGATACTGCATGTCATTTTCAATCTTTTTAGAGATGTCGAATGAAAGCATTCCGGCTTTTTCGTCGGTAACATTTTCTGCATCCACCATTACCCTTAGCTCACGACCGGCCTGGATAGCATAACATTTGATAACACCATCAAAAGACGTGGCAAGTTCTTCCAGGTCTTTCAACCTCTTGATATATGACTCCATTACTTCTCTTCTAGCACCTGGTCTCGCACCTGAGATGGCATCACAAACCTGGATGATAGGAGAGAGCATACTGGTCATTTCAATTTCGTCGTGGTGTGCTCCGATGGCATTACATACTTCGGGAACCTCTTTGTATTTTTTCGCGAGCTCCATTCCAAGAAGTGCGTGTGGTAATTCCGGCTCTTCAGGCGAAACTTTTCCAATATCATGAAGAAGTCCTGCTCTCTTGGCAAGTTTGGCATTCAGGCCAAGCTCCGCTGCCATGGTGGCACAAAGTTTTGCTACTTCTCTGGAGTGTTGTAATAAATTCTGTCCGTAAGAAGATCTGAATCTCATTCTTCCTACATATTTGATCAATTCAGGATGTAATCCGTGAATACCAAGATCTATTACTGTTCTCTCTCCGATCTCAATAATTTCTTCTTCTATATGCTTGAAGGTTTTGGCAACTACTTCTTCAATCCTTGCAGGGTGAATCCTGCCATCCTGCACGAGTCTGTGTAAAGCAAGTCTCGCTACTTCTCTTCTAACGGGATCGAAACCGGAAATGATAATTGCTTCAGGCGTATCATCCACGATGATCTCAACGCCTGTAGCAGCTTCCAGCGCACGGATATTTCTTCCTTCCCTTCCGATAATTTTCCCTTTGATGTCGTCACTTTCAATGTTAAAAATAGAAACGCAGTTTTCAATGGCGTGTTCAGTGGCTGTACGCTGTAAAGTTTCCAATACCACTTTTTTGGCTTCTTTGGTTGCAGTAAGTTTTGCTTCGTCCACGATGTCCTTTACATAAGAAGATGCTTTTAATTTTGCTTCTTCTTTCAGGGCTTCCATAATTTGGTGTTTGGCTTCTTCTGCGGTAAGGTCTGCGATTTTTTCGAGTCTTGCTACCTGAGATAATCTCATTTTCTCCAACTCGTCTTTTCTTTTGTTTACAATCTCCAGCTGTGCCGTAAGGTTTTCCTTCATGCTTTCCAGTTCGGCTTCCTTTCTCTGGTTTTGCTCCATCATCTTGGAAAGATTCTGGTCTTTCTGCTTGAGCTTGTTTTCATTCTGGATGATGATGTTCTTTTTCTTGTTGGCCTCTTCTTCAAACTCAGCCTTCATTTTAAGAAATCTTTCCTTGGCTTCAAGGATCTTGTCTTTCTTCACGGTTTCTCCCTGTAGTTCTGCTTCTTTGATAATAAGCTTTGCTTTTTCCTGCGCTTCAGTTTCATGTTTCTTGAAAACTTTTTGCAGGAGCACTCTTCCTATGATTACTCCAAGAATCAAAGCGATGATTCCTGTAATGGCAATGTATAATACTAAATCCTCCATTGGTGTGTGTTAAAAAAATTAAAATATTTATTTCCTTTTTTGCAGAAGGATTAACGGAGGTACAGAATTGTTGAGTTGAATAAGTTACCGGTCTATAGCTTCAGAAACCAGCCCGTCGAGGTAAGAGATCTTGGTGGTGATATTGTTTGTTAAACTTGAATTTGCAGCTTCGGTCTTCATTCTCTCAACCATACAGTCGAAAGCTACCATTGCCAGCAAATCCTGTTTATCATCAATTCCAAATTGATCTCTGTAATGTTTTAACTTTTCATTTACCATTTTACCCGCCAGCCTCAGTCTTTCTTCCTCAGAAGAATCTATCCTCATCGGGTATTCCCTGTCAGCAATCTTAATCTTTATGGAAAGTTCTCCCATCAGGGATAAAGGTTTTTATTCACTCAAATAAACTATACATCTGTCAATCTCTTTGATATACTCATTAATCTTGAGCTTAAGCTCTGTCTGATTTTGAGACTCATCTGCAATTGACGATACAATTTTACTAATTTTCTCTTGATTTTGAAAGCTTTTTATTTCCTCTGCCTGACTGTCAACCAGAGATTTAAGCTCTTTATTTTCAGTTTTTATGGTTAAAAGCTCACTTTTAACTATTTCATGCTCATGAACAAGCTTTTTTAGCTTGATTTCAAGTTCGCCCAGCTTTGCTAATATTTCTTCTGAATTCATTTTATTGGACTTATTCCGTTAAATGATCCTTTATTTGCGGATAATGGCGCCCAGTTCTTTTTCAAAGCTGGCCATCAGCCTTTCCATGGCCTTGTCTATGACTTTATCTGTAAGTGTTTGCTCAAAATCCTGCAGGATGAAGCTTACGCTATAGGATTTTTTGCCATCACCCAGGTTCTTGCCTTCATACACATCGAAAACGTTAATTTCCTTTAATAATTTTCTTTCAGTCTGAAGCGCCAGTTTCCTGATCTCTTCAAAACTTGTCTTTTTATCAAGCACCAAGGAAAGGTCTCTTCTTACTTCCGGATATTTGCTGATTTCCTGATATTCTATTTTGGTATTGTAGAGTTTAAGCAAGAGGTCAAAATCCAGATCGGCAAAATATACTTCCTGTTTCAGGTCAGCGAGCTTTAAAAATTTATCTGTTATTAAGCCAAATGAACCTATGGTATGATTACCTTTTTTCAAGGTTACACCCTGGGAAAAAATCGATTCGTCTGCCTGCTCAAATGCAAGACCTGTGATTCCTAATTTATTG
>JAIERY010000346.1 GCA_019746425.1 Cytophagaceae bacterium | reverse complement strand
TTAAAATACTGGTTGAATTTTATTGAATTCATACCTGCAAATGTATCCCGATTTTTCACCCGACAAAAGTAGAAAAATGGGATAGCTAAACGCCTATACCTATAAACTTATTACTGATTATACCCAAACCTCTTCAGCTTATTTTCTTTCTTCCTCCAGTCGGGTTCGACTTTAACGTATTGTTCGAGGAAAACTTTTCTGCCGAAAAATGCTTCCATTTCTTTCCGCGATTCCGTGCCGATTTTCTTGAGCATTTCTCCTTTTTTACCAATGATAATTCCTTTCTGGCTGTCACGCTCTACGTAAATTTCTGCGCGGACTGATATCAGGTCTTTGGTTTCTTTGAAATCGGTGATGACTACTTCTGTGCTGTAAGGAATTTCTTTATCGTAGTTTAAAAAAATTTTTTCCCGGATGATCTCCGAAGCAAAAAATCTTTCCGACCGGTCGGTGAGTGCGTCTTTATCGAAGTAAGGAGGGTGCATCGGCAATGACTGTATGATGAGTTCAAAAATTTTATCGGTATTGAATTTTTCCAGCGCTGATACGGGAATGATCTCTTTGGGATTTAATTTTTCTTTCCAGAATTTTATTTTCTCGTTGATCTCTTCCTGTTTGGCAAGATCCACTTTGTTGATCACAACGGCAACGGGAATATCCGTCTGCTTAATTCTGCTCACCACATGTTCATCTTCAAACTTTTCATGGATGTCGGTAACGAATAAAATCAGATCAGCATCTTCGAGGGAGAAGCTTACAAAGCGCATCATGGATTTCTGCAATTCGTATTTAGGTTCGATGATGCCGGGGGTATCGGAGTATACAATCTGAAAATCTTCTCCGTTTACGATGCCCATAATCCTGTGTCGTGTAGTCTGCGCTTTGGAGGTGATAATAGACAGACGTTCACCGACTAATACATTCATAAGGGTTGATTTCCCCACGTTGGGTTTCCCTACAATGCTTACAAAACCAGCCTTATGTGCTTTATTTTCCATTTATTCCCAGAAAAAAGAAAACAAAGGTACTGGAATTAAGTTAAAAAGCATTACCTTTGTCTCCCTGTCCATAATATATGGAGGGCTTTTCCGGGGTTATGACCGGAATAGAATACCAAATATCGCGGCCGATCCGCATTAAGCTAAACGGCTCATATCCGCCAGCTGGCGGACGTAGGTTCGGCTCAGATGTAAAAATTAAATCGCGGGGTGGAGCAGTTGGTAGCTCGTTGGGCTCATAACCCAAAGGTCGTAGGTTCGAGTCCTGCCCCCGCTACAACCATTGAACTAGCCTGAAGTCGTAAAGATTTCAGGCTTTTTTAGGTTCGATAAATCCCTTTCTGTATTTTTTTAATGACTAATTTCATTTTTTTAATTATTTAAGTATTTGCTTAAATAAGCAACTAATTATACATTGTAGGCGTTACAGTATTACAATAGATTGTCAATTATGGAAAAAATATCATGTATAAGAGTTTTTGCCGATGAAACACAGATAAAAGAGTGTAGAAAGAAAGTTAAGGCAAAACAAGAAACTTTTTCTCAGTTAAGCAGAGTGCTTGAGCTTGCCGGAAACGAAGTAAGGTTAAAGATCCTCTATTTATTAGAAGAAGAAAAAGAACTATGTCCCTGTGACCTGAGTGATATACTTGAAATGACGATTCCTGCCGTTTCTCAGCATTTGAGAAAATTAAAAGACGGGAACATTATTCAGGCAAAAAAAGTAGGCCAGACCATATTCTATTCCTTAAAGCCAGAACACCTCAAAATATTAAAGCCATTCTTTAAATATATTAATATCAATGAAGGAAAGGAGGAAAAAGCATGAACAAGTCCTCAAAATCATTAGCAGGAGCAAGTATTTTAGCTGCCATCACCGCTTCTATTTGTTGCATTACTCCAGTACTCGCATTGCTTGCCAGTATTACTGGAATTGCTTCAGTGTTTTCCTGGCTTGAACCATTCAGGCCATATATTATAGGTATAACAGCGATTATCCTCGGAGTTGCATGGTATAAAGCTCTAAAGCCTAAAGACTATGCAGAATGTGCTTGTGAGGATGAGAAAGCGGGAAAGAAGAAAACATTTATAAACACTAAAGCCTTCCTTTCAATTATAACACTTTTAGCTGTTCTCTTAATGGCTTTTCCTTATTACTCAAAAATTTTCTTTGCCGAACAGAAAAGCAAGGAAGTAGTAATAGTTGATAAAAAGGATATTGAAAAGGTAAAATTTAACATTGAAGGTATGACCTGTCAGGGATGCGAAGCTCATATAAATAGTGAATTATCAAAACTTACAGGAGTTATAGATTACAAAACTTCCTCCAAAGAAGGGACAAGCATTGTTTCTTTTGATAAGTTTAAAACAAATGTAGATACTATTACAAAAGCCATCAATGCAACCGGATATAAAGTAAGTAATTATTCAATTATTAAAGGATAGGACTATGGAAACGAATCAATTTGATCTGATAATAATCGGTGGCGGTTCTGCTGCTTTTGCTGCTGCATCAACAGCAAATGATCTTCAATTAAATACCCTATTAATTAATGGAGGATTACCGATTGGAGGAACATGTGTAAATGTGGGTTGTGTGCCATCCAAAAATTTAATCAGGGCTGCTGAAAGCATTTATAAAGCATCTCATTCTCCTTTTAAAGGTATTTCTTTAAATCAACCTAAATGGTCATACGCTGAAATTATTAAAGAAAAAAAGGGATTGGTAAAGGAATTACAAAAAAAGAAATATCTCGACGTGATAGATCAGTTACAATTTGTTACGACCATTGAAGGCCATGCAGAATTTACTGGAAATAATAAAATAACAGTAAATGGTAAAGAATATGAAGCAATAAAAATAATCATAGCAACGGGAGCCTCAACATTCATTCCTCCTATCAATGGCTTAAATGAAGTTCCCTATTTTACTAATGAAACTCTTTTTGATCTGGAAGAATTGCCTGAATCATTAATCATTTTAGGAGGAGGTTATATAGGACTTGAAATTGCTCAAACATATCAAAGATTTGGAACCAGGGTACATATAGTAGAATCGTTAGATAAAATTCTGAATCGGGAATCAAAGGATATTACAGATGTTTTAGAAGAGCAGTTTAAAGAAGAGGGTATTATAGTTGATACCGGAATAAAAATCGAAAGAATTTTTAAAGAAGGCAAAAAGATCAAAGTTGAAGGATTTAGGAACTCATTGAAAATGATTTTTGAATCTACTCATTTACTTGTTGCAACGGGAAGGAAACCGAATACACAAAATTTGGGATTAGAACAAGCAGGTGTGGAATTAGTAAAGAGTGGTCATATTAGAGTAAATGAATTTTTAGAAACAAATATTCAAGGCGTTTATGCTATCGGAGATTGCATCAATACACCTGCTTTTGTTTATACTGCTGCTTATGAAGGAAGCCTTGCAGTAAAGAATGCTTTTCAGGGGACTCAAATTAAAACTGATTTTATAGGATTACCTTATGTAATCTTTACAGATCCGCAAATTGCAGGAGTAGGAATGGATGAAAACGAATCGGAAGCCGCAGGGATTTCTTATGAAGTCAAGGTTCTTCCTTTAAGTGAAGCTCCACGTTCGCAGGCTGCTCTTGATACACGAGGTTTCATAAAGTTGATTAGAAATAAAGAGAATGATTTACTATTAGGTGCAAGAGTAATAGCTCCTGAAGGTGGAGAATTAATATCGGAATTAGGTTTAGCCGTTAAATTTAAAATTCCGGTTAAGGAATTAGCTAATCATTTTCACCCCTATTTAACTCTATCTGAAGGAATCAAACTGGCTGCTATAACCTTTGAAAAAGATATATCAAAATTGAGTTGTTGTGCTCATTAGAATAAAGGATTAATTTTAATTCCTTTATTCTAATTGAGCTTATTATATCTTCATTGCTATAAATCCCTAAATCTTAATAAACTAGGTAAGAAAAGGTTCGATCTGCGGACCCTCCAGTCTACTACAGAAGATAAAGCCCTTCATAATGAGGGGCTTTTTTCATTTAATAATCTCTCTGTGTCAAGTCAGTTCAATCTTTTGACCTGCAACTTTCATTGAAGCTTGGCTTAGTAGCTCGTCAAGATTACAAATCAATCTCTAAGTTTAAGAAGCCACGTTTAGTCGTTCCAACAGATCCTGTCAATAATAGATGGTATATAATTATTATCTTGTCTTGTAAGATAAATGCTATAAAAACCCTCAACAAGTTCATGAGGCAGGTGTTTCAATATTCTACAATACAAAAAAACTATGACTAAAAAAGACTGGGCTGCTGCCTTTAAACCTTTAATCGCACAATACAAAGGCAAACCTCATCCACTGGAATATAAAAATATATATCAACTGGTTGTGATGGTAATACTTTCTGCGCAGGATTCTGACAGACATATCAACCAACTGGCGCCGGAATTTTTTAAGGCTTATCCGGATATGAAGGCGCTGGCGAAGGCAGATGAAGAATCATTATTCAAACTCATAGGGAAAGTCCGCA
>JAIERY010000159.1 GCA_019746425.1 Cytophagaceae bacterium | reverse complement strand
TCCGGATATATATTAAGGATGGCCTTTGCCACCTGCTGCTCCGTAAATCTGTCCTGTCGAATAGCTTGCATCGCTAGCAGCCAGCTGAACAAAGATGGAAGCCAGCTCAACCGGCTGACCTGGTCTTCCCATAGGAGTATCGCCTCCAAAGTTTTTCAATTTTTCCTGAGTAGCTCCACCACTTACCTGAAGTGGAGTCCATATTGGCCCGGGCGCCACACCGTTGACACGAATTCCTTTTGTGGCCAATTGTTTTGCTAGTGACCTCACATAATTTGTAGTTGCGGCCTTGGTCTGAGCGTAATCATACAAGTCGGCTGAGGGATCCGTTGCTTGTTCTGAAGATGTTCCTATAATAACTGATCCAGGTTTCAGATGGGGTAAGGCCGCTTTAATGATCCAGAAAGGAGCATAAATATTGGTTTTCATTGTCCAGTCAAACTGCTCAGTAGTAATATCAAGGATGGAGGGATAAGTTTGTTGTCGTGCAGCATTGTTGACTAAAATATCCAGACCGCCTAAACCCTGAACAGTTTCCTCTACTAATTTCTTACAGAATGCTTCGTCTCGAATATCACCGGGAATAGCTATAGCCTTGCGGCCTTCTTTTTTGATCAGAGCAATCACTTCCTGCGCATCCTGCTCCTCATCAGGTAAATAATTAATAGCTACATCCGCACCTTCACGGGCATAAGCAATAGCAACTGCACGCCCTATCCCTGAGTCTCCGCCGGTAATAAGCGCTTTACGACCCGCCAGACGTCCCGATCCTTTATAACTTTTTTCTTCATGGTCAGGCTGCGGATTCATTTGGCTTGCCAGCCCCGGCCATTTCTGGGATTGTTCTTTAAAGGGAGGTTGGGGATATCTGGTACGAGGATCTTCCAGTCCTTTCTTTTGCATGACATCGGTTTTTATACTCGCTTCACTGTCAAGTGCGGAAGATAGAGCAACAGCGGACAGAGTTAAACCTATCCCGCTGATAGCTTTCCGGCGTGTAATTTTATTTTGATAATCCATAGTTACAGAAAACAGTATCATTGCAAATTTGTTTTACATCTGAGATTATAAGTTTATAGTTACTTCAGGAGAAAATGTTGAAATAAATAACTCTCAAAAATCATTTGAATAAAAACCGGATTATTATTTAATCATCTTCTTTATAAAAACAGCATCACAAAAAATCATACTCAATACATAATTGAAAATTATTCTGATTTTCCATCTGTTTTTTTTCTTTTCCTTTCAAGACTCAAGGATACGCCAATGGAACTGACCATTCTCATAAAAATATGAAGCAAGCCGGGATGCAACACCGGCAATGTGCTATTTAGGTCATGAGGAAGAACGTCCACCATGCCGACACCAAAGAACCCAAAGGGTATCCTTCACAGGATACCCTTTCTCTTATAATACGAAAAAAAATTAACCACTTTTATTTTTGAGAAACTACTTTATTTATAGCCTTCTTAATTTCATTTGCAGCATATTCCTGCGCCGTTGCCGCCTTAGGGACAATTGCTGCCATACCGAAAAATTCGTGAGTAACCCCATCGTACATTTTATAAGTAACAGGAACTCCTGCGGATTTCAGTTTATCTGCCAGCATTTTTCCTTCGCTTTGAAGAGGATCCAGCTGTGCCGCAATAATTGTAGTAGATGGAAGACCCGAGAGATTTGCTTTCACCAATGAAATCATAGGATTGTTCCCGGCAGTCTTGTTAGGCAAATAGTTGTCAAAGAACCATGACATCAAAGCCTTATTCAATGGCTTGGCATCAGCATACTTCTGATAAGATTCAGTATTGAGATCATTGCCTGCAATGGGATACACCAACAGCTGATGGATTGGCATAGACACACCTTTATTTCGCGCCATCATACTTACTGATGCAGCCAGATTTCCTCCGGCACTTTCTCCGGCAACAATTATCTGTTTAGGATCAGCTTTGATAGTAGCAGCATTGTTCATGACCCACTCATAAGCAGCATACGCATCATTATGCGCTGTAGGAAATTTATACTCAGGAGCCTGTCTGTATGCAACAGATACCAGCACCGCTCCTGTTTTATTTGCCAATGATTTTGCAGACACATCATAGGTGTCGAGGTTTGCAATCACCCAACCGCCACCATGGTAATAAACAATTACCGGAAAGGGTCCGTCGCCTCTTGTTGGTGTATAAATCCGCAAATGAATTTTTCCGCCTTGCACTGCTATGTCTTTCCCCATGGTATCGACATTCATAGAAGGCATCGGAATATTGTTTTCTGTCATCAGGGAAATGACTGCATCAGAAGGCGTTGGTTGCTTTCTTGCTTCCTGAGCTGAAAGTGTATTAAGCGGAGGCACATTAAAACTTTCATGTTTCTCAATTACTGCCTGCATTTCGCCTGTTATGTCAGGAGCCCAGGATGGCTTTTCACCCTTAGGGTCAATTTTCATTGATGCAATAGTAAGATTTTTTTGAGCTTCTGCTTTTTCTATTGTGCTTTGATCAGCTTTTGCAGAATCCTGATTTTTATTGGAAGTACATGAGGTGAAAAGTATTCCTGATGAACTTAAAATAAAGGCAATATACCAGATACATTTCAGATTTTTTTTCATAATTTATTAATTTGGTTTTAATACAGGTTTGATTGAATCTATAGCGCTGCATAAACAGACCAGCGCAACAGATGTTACATTAATATTTGTCAACTGGCTAACAAAATCCCCAGGTATGTATTTGTACTATTAGTATACCTCATATCATCATACTGTAATTATTCATCATCTTTTAATAACATTGTTATATAATTCCGGTTGAGGCTGTTATGATTCTTCAAGACAAAATCCAAACTACTCTTTCTGATCGTAAATACACCAAAGGCAAGCCTATGGACAAATACGGGGAAGCACATTGGTACTTACACAATCATAAATTTTTTAATCAACTCACTCCAGAGGAACTCAAAGAGCTTTCTGTGTTAATCGGGTTCCTGAAAGTAAAAAAAAAATCAGATAGTGAATTTGCTCAAGGATGATGTGAAAAGAATTTATTTTCTTAAAAAAGGATTATTGACAATAAGTCGACATGAAGGAAAAAAGGAAATAACCGTAGATGTTATTAATCAAGGTGATGTATTTGGACAGATTTATTCTGATCAAAATTTTAACAGCAACAAAGAGTCAATCAAAGTAATTTCAGATGAAGCGGTTATTTGCACATTCACCAAGGAAAATTTTGAAAAGGTTCTTCAGAACAATCCTTCACTATGTTTAAAATATTCTAAAAAAGTCGGGGACCGGCTGCTAAGCATTCAGCAAAGATATTCCAACCTCGTATTCAAAGACGCAAAGACAAGATTGATTGAATTTTTAATTGAGTACTCAAGAAGAAATGGTAATCAGAATGAAAATAATTTTGTAGCAAAGAATATGCTTACGCATCAGGATATAGCTGACCTGATCGGCTGTCAGCGTCAAACTATAAGCACCCTCCTCAAAGAATTGAAAGAAGAAAACTCAATAGATTATTCACGTGATCAAATTGTTGTTTCTAACATAGCTCATTTAAAATAATCATCCATCTCGTCATCTGGCTGACAAACATCGCTTGAACATAAGAATACAAGAGTTGTTTTTACCTCATGCAAAAAGGAAAACCAATTCTTTCTTTTTATCACAGATCAAAACTGGACAACAGCTCATTTACGTCAGTAAGCAAATTTTAAATCAATTATACTTTCAACTAAATCCATCCATATGGCTATTAAAAACAAAAAAATAAATGAGTTAAACCCCGAAGTGCCGCACAGCGGTGTACCTCGAAGAACATTTTTAAAATATGCCGGCGTTGCGGTAGGTGCAACAGGCTTACTCGTAGCAGGGTGTAAAGACGACGATGACGATGTAGCACCTCCGGCAGACAATGGGGTCAACCTGGGAAGCGGTGATACAGGCGTATTAAACTATGCTTATGCGCTTGAGCAACTTGAAGCTGCTTTTTACATAGCGGTTACAGCTAATGCAAATTTCACCACAACTTTTCCTGATGCTACAGAAAGAACTATTTTAACTGACATCAGAGATCATGAAATCGTACACAGAGATTTTCTAAAGGCTGCTCTTGCTGCGAATGCCATTCAGGATCTTGAAGTTGATTTTAGTTCTGTGAATTTTAACAGCAGGGCTAGTGTGCTGGCGACAGCCAAAACCTTTGAAGACCTGGGTGTATCGGCATATAACGGCGCCGGAAAACTTCTTTCTGATGTCAATAATCTTTTAGTAGCTGGTAAAATTGTTTCTGTAGAAGCAAGACACGCTTCTGCTATCAGAGATATTCTGTCTGCCGCTCCGCTGAATTCAAAAGATTTTGCCGGGGATGATGTAGTGGATACAACAACCGGGCTTGACCAGGCTAGAACTCCATCTGAAGTATTAG
Source organism: Cytophagaceae bacterium (assembly GCA_019746425.1). GTDB lineage: Bacteria > Bacteroidota > Bacteroidia > Cytophagales > Cytophagaceae > JAIERY01. Next base: position 73 of record JAIERY010000159.1, on the reverse strand, counting down.
CAGCAGCCGACCCTTTTATAGTAACTAAACTAGATGCAAGTAATTTACCAACCGCTTAAACCATAAACATATG
>JAIERY010000061.1 GCA_019746425.1 Cytophagaceae bacterium | reverse complement strand
CAGGTGAATTGTCGAGATATAAAAATCTGGTAGACATACTGGATGAAATTCATTTGTCGGAGACAGGAATAAGGTATTCTATCGGAAAAATTTCCCCGAGGGACCTTGAGCTGATCACCAACATATAACTTAATCAATACGATTATGAAAGAGACACCGGATTTTGACAATATTGTATTTGAAGAAAGGAATAAAGCTTACGGAGCATATTACCTGAGAAAGTATTATGGGAACAGTGTTTTCATTGGTTTTCTTATTTCTGCTTTTGTAATTTCTGCCGGGTTTTCAGCGCCGGTCATATATAAGAAGTGGTTTGCAGAAGAGAAAGAAGTAGATAGGGGAAAAACCATAGTAGTGGAAATGGAGACAATTGAGGAAGAGAAACCTAAAGAACCAGAACCTGAAAAAATCCCGGAAAAAATTCCGGAAGTAGCCACTCAGAGGAATCTTGAAATGGAAGTGAAGCCTGACAAAGATGTGAAAAAAGAAGAACCTCCTCCTTCAGAAGATGAGATGAAGGATAAAAATTCTTCCGATGAAACCAAAGATGGAGAAAAGAAAAATCCTATTGAAGACGTGCCTAAGGTAGAACCCAAGAAGGAAGAAGTCACCGTGCTGAAGATCGAGACCTGGGCGCCGGAAATGCCTTTGTTTCCCGGTGGACCTTCTGAATATAATAAATACCTGAAGAGTCATCTTGAATATAGCGAAGTCGCACTTGCAGAAAATATAGAAGGGGTAGTGAGGGTAAGTTTCGTGGTAAACGTGGATGGTTCTATCAGTGATGTAAAAATAGTTCAGTCGCTGGGATACGGACTCGATGAACAGGCATTGAAAGTATTTCGGAAAATGCCTAAGTGGAAGCCTGCAAGAAAAGGCGGCAGGGAAGTGCCCTTGCGCATGACGACGCCTGTTACTTTCACACTTGAATAGACCATGTGATATTTCTAATCACTTAAATTTTTTTAAAATGTACCGGAAAAATTTGTTATATAAATTAACACACTTGCTTTTAATTCCATTGCTGATATTACAAAGCTGTAGTGAAAAAAATAAATCTGATAACCAGGAAGAGCTTGAAGGAACAATTACAGTGTCCGGAGCTTTTGCACTCTATCCCCTGGTAGTAAAGTGGGGAGAGGAATTTGAAAAGCTTCATCCGAAAGTGAAAGTAGATGTCACGGCCGGTGGGGCAGGAAAAGGGATTACTCATGCTTTGCACGACAATGTGAACCTTGGAATGGTATCGAGAGATGTGAGACAGGAAGAGATCAGTCAGGGAGCATGGGGGCTTACGGTGGCGAGAGATGCCGTATTGCCTACAATCAATGCAGACAATCCTTTTATCAAAGAAATTTTGCTGAGAGGAATTTCCAAAGAGGAGTTCTATAAGATCTGGATCAGCGGAGAAATAAAAACCTGGGGAGAGCTTTTGAATAATGGCTCTAAAAATACAATAAATAAATTTAAACGCTCTGATGCTTCAGGGGCGGGAGAGACCTGGGCAAAGTTTTTCGAGAAACCTCAAAGTGATTTGCAGGGAATAGGGGTTTTCGGAGATCCTGGTGTTGCGCATTCGGTCATCAAAGATAAATTCGCAATCGGTTTTAATAATATCGCTTATGTATATGATCTGAAAACCCAGGTGCCTGTTCCGGGATTGTATCCGGTTCCTATTGATCTGAACGGGAATGATAAAATTGATTCAGTAGAAAATTTTTATCATACGAGAGAGCTGGTAATTCAGGCTATATCACGCAAGCAATATCCATCTCCTCCGGCGAGAGAGTTATATTTTGTCTCTCATGGTCCGCCAAAAGACAGGGTAGTAATTGAATTTTTTAAATGGATCCTGACAGATGGTCAGAAATTTGTACCTGAAATGGGTTATTTGAAATTATCGCCGTTTTTGACCCAGTCCGAACTGGAAATGCTAAATTTGTATTTGCCGCGGGAAGAAAAATAATGAATGCATAACATTAAGAGAACCTTCGGCGGATCCGGTTTGTTTTGTGTATATTACTTCATTATTTTTTAATATCATTTTAAAAGCTTTAGAAACACACTAAATTTAAAATTATGTCATTAAGATTAGGAGATATCGCACCTGATTTTACAGCGGAAACAACCGAAGGTAAAATCAATTTTCATGAATGGCTTGGCACCAGCTGGGGAATTCTTTTTTCTCACCCTAAAGATTATACTCCTGTTTGTACTACAGAATTGGGAACAGTGGCTCGAATTAAAAAAGATTTTGATAAGAGAAATGTAAAAGTAATCGCTGTGAGTGTAGATCCACTAAGCGATCATCATTCATGGGTGAAGGATATTAATGAGACACAAAACTGCACAGTGAACTATCCATTGATAGCAGACCCTGACAGAAAGGTTGCACTTGCCTATGATATGATACATCCGAACGCAAGTGAAAATGCTACCGTGAGATCAGTGTTTATCATTGGTCCGGATAAGAAGATAAAACTGATACTTACTTATCCTGCTTCTACAGGAAGAAATTTTGATGAGATTCTCCGCGTAGTAGATTCTCTGCAGCTAACTGCAAATTATAGTGTTGCTACACCGGCTAACTGGAAAGACGGACAGGATGTAATTATCGTTCCTGCTATTAAGGATGAAGAGATCGCAGCGAAGTTTCCTAAAGGTTATACTAAAGTAAAATCTTACCTGAGGGTAACACCTCAGCCTAATAAATAGTTAGTGGTTAGTACTTGTATTCAATACAAGTGAATTTTATCAAGTAATGAGTTATTAAAAGTTATCGGGCGCAATATTTGTTGCGCCCGATTTTTTTAGCTGGTTGTATATTGAGGTCTCCGGATGGATTCGAACCATCGTGGAAGGTTTTGCAGACCCCCGCCTCGCCACTCGGCCACGGGACCTTGAGAATGAATTATTCTTCAGGATGAGAAATATTTATTTCTGGGTTTTTTCCATCAGATTCATTTTCTGTTTCTTCGTTTAGATATTGTATCAATAAATCAGAAAAATTTTCTGAGTAATTATATATGTGTTCATTATTTATAAGATTATTCATAGTTGTAAATTTTAAGTGCAATAATTAATTGATCACTGGGATAGGAAAGATCTACAACAACGTTCTGAATAATACTTATATAATAAAGTGTACATTAGTCTAGTTAATTTATAGACTAAATATAGAATTTAGTTTTATGTTTGTCAAGCCTTATTTCATAAGTTTTTGATAATCAACAGAAAAAAAATATACTAAATCTACTAACTATATAGATTAATAGTACTATATTTGCATATATATCAACTATTAATATGAAAAAACTATACTTTTTCGGACTTGCGGTGATGATCATGCTGACAAGTTCGTGCGGGAAGCAGGAATCCCAAATCACAATTTCCGGAGCATTTGCGTTGTCTCCACTTGCTGTTAAATGGGGAGAAGAATATAAAAAGCTTCACCCGGAACTCAATATTGATATTCAGGCGGGAGGTGCAGGAAAAGGCATGGCCGATGCATTGTCTGAGCAGGTAAGTCTTGGAATGGTTTCACGCGAGATCAATGAAGCGGAAATAAAGCAGGGCGCATGGTTTGTAGGTGTTACAAAAGATGCAGTAATACCTACAATAAATGCTAATAATCCCTATCTGAATGAAGTGCTGAAAAAAGGTATGACTAAAAAACAGTTTCAGGCTTTGTGGACTGAAGGCAGGACAGTAACGTGGGGAGAAATTTGCGGAATAGCTGCCACGGATGAAGTAAAAGTATTCAAAAGATCAGATGCTGCAGGAGCTGCAGAAAGCTGGGCAAAATATTTAGGCAAGAAACAGCAGGATGACCTGAAAGGTACCGGAGTATATGGTGATCCCGGTCTTGCAGAAGCAGTTAAGAAAGATAAGTTTGGTGTTGGTTTCAACAATGTGATTTTTGCTTATGACATCAGTACAAAAAAGCCAAATGAAGGAATAAGAGTAATTCCTATTGATCTCAATGAAAATGGAACGATAGATCCGGAAGAAAATTTTTATGATAATATGGATGCTTTAAATGCAGCCATTCTCGAGGGAAGATATCCTTCTCCTCCTGCAAAAGAACTGTATTTTGTATCTAAAGGAAAACCAAAAGATCCGGTGGTAGCAGAATTTCTGAAATGGGTTCTCACCGACGGACAGAAGTATGTAAAAGAAGCGGGCTTTATTAATCTTCCTGATCAGAAGCTACAAGCTGCGCTGGAAAAATTAAAATAATATTTTTTAAAGCACCGGGAAATGAAAAAATTTTTAATGCTAACAGCGCTACATGTGCTGTTAGCTTCTTCTATTTGGGCTCAGCAGAGTCCAGATGAGCTTATCAATTTATTGCTGAAGAAACAAATTATCAATCAGCAGGAAGCAGACAGTTTAAAAAGCGAACAGGCTAAAAAACAGAAAAATGATTTCTTCACTGCTGATCTGGAATATCGTCCGAGAACGGAGTTAAGAAATGGTTTCAGGCAGCTGAGAGCAGA
>JAIERY010000376.1 GCA_019746425.1 Cytophagaceae bacterium | reverse complement strand
TTAACATTTAGTAATCCAGCATTTCGACAAAAAAGAAAAAAATTTCTTTCAAAATATTTTTTACTCATTCTCATAAAAAAATATACCTTAGGATAAAACTAAGTCATTGGACTGTTAAATGACCGTGTTTTTTATTTTCATAAATCCATGGATTTTTTCCGACCCAATGTTCATTAAACTTTTGCTGCAGCCCTTTCATATGTTCTGCAACTGCTTCTTCAGCATACTTCTGCATCCTTGAATCTATAGTCGTATAAATTTTCAAGCCATCTGTATATAAATCTTTTCCATTTGCTTTACACCACTCCATTAAATGAATTTTCATGACTGTTCTGAAGTAGGTTGCAATACCCTTGGTATGATCCTCAACGTTATAATTCAATCGTAGGGGAAACTTCTTCAAAGAGTCATACTTATGCTGACTTAAATCTCCATTCTCAACCATAAGTCTCATCACAGTATTTCTTCTCTCTAAAGAATTTTCCGGATTTAACACAGGGCTATACACAGTGGTAGCTTTTAAAAGTCCAACAAGAGTAGCGGCCTGCTCAACCGTTAAAGAATTGGGTTGAGTGCTAAAAAATGTTTCAGAGGCTACCTTAATCCCAAAAGCATTACTGCCAAAGTCCACGGTATTGAGATACATATTCAATATCTCTTCTTTTGTATAATTGGATTCAAGTTTAATGGCAGTAATCCATTCTTTGATTTTTGAAATCAAAAGATTAAGTCCGGGAATATATCCCAATAATCCTTTCGAATCATCACCTCTGGTTTTATATAAATTTTTTGCTAACTGCTGTGTAATGGTACTTGATCCTCGCTGATCTCCTTTTAATACATAATACAGAATAGCAAATGATGCTTTGAAATCTATACCAGAGTGTTCGTAAAATCTTGTATCTTCTGTGGCAATTAAAGCTTTTATAACGTGAGGAGATATTTGGCTATACTCCACCGGACTTCTGTTTTCGCGAAAATATTTCCCGAGTAAAACATTATCAGATGAATAAATTTCGGAAGCTAGTCCGCTTTTAGGATTCTCGAGATCTTCAATGCTCGGCATATTGCCAAACAACCATAAAAAATTTATCTGCACGCCGATAACGAGAAAAACAATAGTAAGAATGACAATGCGGAAAATCTTCCAGCACCGTAATACAAACTTTAAATATCTGTTATTATTTTCCTGATTAATTGCCTGCATGTGTCCCTTCAGCAGTATCCCGATGATTATTGATGTGCAGCTAATGTGTATTATATTATTTCTCTTCCTTCTGTATGATGAATACTTCTTCTGTTTTTTTCTTCATCAGATATTTCTCTCTGGCAAATTTCTCTAATTGGGCAGAATTATTTTTTAGAGCCTGAGCTTCTTTTTCAACTTCAGGCATTTTTTCTGAATAGTAAGAATATTCCTTTTCAAGGTCATCCAGCTTTTTATTCATTCTGTATTGACTGATAAAATCATTCTGGTCAAAAAATATCATCCACACTAAAAACAAGGCCAAAGTCACAAAGTAGAATTTTTTGAACAATTGAGCGATTTTATTGAACATATCCGGGTAATTTTATATAAAAATAAAGCTTTTGAGGGATAAAGCCAAATTTCTTAAAAGTACCAGATATTGGTTTAACCTGGATAGCACAAAAGGCTTACCAAACAGTAAGCCTTTTGTGCAGAAATAATAATTACTCTATACAGATCAATTGGTTTTTTCAAAATTATACTGATGTGAACTTACCTTCTTCTCTCCTTGCAAGGTCTCTTTATAGGTAGCAATTTTTAAAGTAGAATTAATTAAGCCCTGAATTATTTAAATTACGCGCTCAAAAATTCTGTACGTGGACGGCTCCCTAGACTTTAAAAGCAGCGTATATGACCCTGTAACCTGCAAAAATTTCTTACAAGCTCGCCTTCTTCATCATATGACAATCATCTGAAAAATAGCAATAAAAAAAGTCCCTTATTTTACTAAGAGACTTTTAATCCAAAATTTTTCCCAAAGGGATTTTTATCAGGATTAATCAAGAAAATCACGGTTTAAGTTTACTTTCTGAAGTTTTTACCCGGGAAATAAGCTGTTTCTCCGAGATCTTCTTCAATTCTCAGCAATTGATTATATTTTGCCATCCTGTCTGAGCGTGAGCATGAACCGGTTTTGATTTGCCCTGTATTTAATGCCACTGCAAGATCAGCTATTGTATTGTCCTCAGTCTCACCTGAGCGGTGTGACATAATGCTTGTATAGGCATTTTTCTTGGCAAGATTCACTGCATCAATAGTTTCTGAAAGAGATCCGATCTGATTTACCTTTACAAGGATAGAATTTGCTATTCCTTTGGTAATTCCCTCCTGTAATCTTTTTACATTGGTTACAAAAAGATCATCTCCTACCAACTGAACTGTTTTACCGATTTTATCAGTAAGCATTTTCCAGCCATCCCAGTCATCCTCTGCCATGCCGTCTTCGATGGAAACGATCGGATATCTCTTGGCAAGATCTACCCAGAAGTCAGCCATCTGTGCAGATGTTAACTTATCACCAGTAGATTTTTTAAAGTGATACATTTTGGTTTCCGCATCATAAAATTCAGATGCCGCCGCATCAAAAGCGATTACCATTTCTTCTCCTGGCTTATATCCTGCAGCCTCAATAGCCTGAATAACGATTTTCAATGCTTCTTCATTGGATTTTATCATTGGAGCGAATCCTCCTTCATCACCCACGTTAGTTGACATTTTCTGAGACTTCAACACTTTTGCAAGGTTATGAAATACTTCTGATCCCATCTTCATAGCTTCAGTAAATGATTTAGCACCAATTGGCATAATCATGAATTCCTGAAAATCTATTGAATTATCCGCATGGCTTCCACCATTTAGAATATTCATCATTGGTACTGGTAAAGTACAAGCACTCACACCTCCGATATATCTATACAAAGGCATTCCTGCTTCCTGAGCTGCAGCCTTTGCAACAGCTAAAGAAACGCCAAGAATGGCATTAGCTCCAAGTTTACCCTTATTAGGAGTACCATCAAGTTCAAGCATGATTTTATCAATAAGATTCTGCTCGAATATAGAAGCGCCGATTAATTCGCCGGCGATTTTATCGTTTACATTGGCAACAGCTTTAAGAACGCTCTTACCCATGTATTTTGATTTATCTCCATCTCTTAACTCAACAGCTTCATGAGTACCCGTAGAAGCTCCTGATGGCACAGCAGCTCTTCCTAAAAAACCATTTTCAGTTATTACATCCACTTCAACAGTAGGGTTACCTCTGGAATCAAAAATCTGACGTGCTATTATTTGTTCAATTAGACTCATCTTCTTAAAATTTATAATTAAAAAAAATTTATTTATCTATACGGATTACTTTAGCAAACTTACAAAATCATCAAATAGGTATCGTGAATCATGCGGCCCGGGAGAAGACTCAGGATGGTATTGTACAGAGAAAGCTTTTTTATTCTTCAATCTGATTCCTTCGACAGTATTGTCATTTAGGTTAACATGCGTAACCTCTACATTTTTGTTTTTAGATACGTCTTCCACATTGACGCTAAAACCATGATTTTGAGAAGTGATTTCACTTTTTCCGGTAATAAGATTTTTCACCGGATGGTTTAACCCTCTATGGCCATGATGCATTTTATAAGTGGAAATTCCATTTGCCTCAGCGAGTATTTGATGACCCAGGCAAATTCCAAACATAGGCATATCCACATCGAGAATCTTTTTAACAGTATCTATTGCATAACTTGTTACAGCAGGATCACCCGGCCCGTTGGAAATAAAATATCCGTTAGGATTCCACTTTTGCATTTCTTCAAACGATGTCTTTGCAGGGAATACTTTACAGTATACATTTCTTTCAGTAAGATTACTCAGAATGCTTTTTTTAATACCCAGATCAAGTACTGCCACTTTGTATTTTGCATCAGGGTTTCCAACAAAATAAGCCTCGTTAGTGCTCACTACACTTGAAAGCTCAAGACCTTTCATGGAAGGAATTTTCTTGAGTTCTTCTCTTAATTTTTCGATATCAGATATCTCAGAAGAAATAATTGCATTCATCCCTCCTTTGCTTCTTATCAGACGTACAATTTGCCTGGTATCTACGTCGCTGATTCCTACCACATTCTGCTTCTCGAAATATTTCTGCAAAGAATCATCAGCATCTTTCCTCGAATAAATGTCAGAGAATGATTTACAAACTAATCCACTGAATTTTACCCGGTTTGATTCCTGTTCTTCATCAACCACCCCATAATTACCTATATGTGTGGTAGTATTGACTATTATTTGACCGTAATAAGATGGATCTGTGTAGATCTCCTGATATCCTGTCATTCCTGTATTAAAGCAAATTTCCCCAGTGGTAGTACCGATTTTCCCTACGGATGATCCTTTGAATAAAGTGCCGTCTTCAAGCATAAGATAAGCGGCAGGGCGAGTAATATG
>JAIERY010000388.1 GCA_019746425.1 Cytophagaceae bacterium | reverse complement strand
TCTTCCATCTTTTTTGTGCATTCTCAAATATACAAATTATTTCCAATATGTATACTATTTTATGCTCTTATTAATAAATAACCTGTAAATTTTATTTTAGAGCGAGACAACTGCAAAAAACAAAAAGGTATGGACGAGGACGCATGCCAGATGGATTCTATCTTGGCCCCATAAATCTGTCACCATTGAAATGGATCATGTGATCAGGTATATCAGCTAACCACACTTCTGTTTCCCAAGCGATATTATTAGAGTGCTTTTTAAACTCAGCAAAATCGGGAAATGCTGTAACGTAAATTTTACCTGCCTTGCAGTCTTTTAAAAACTCTTCCAATTCAATAATTCTCTTAGGTGAAATAGGTCCATGCGATGTTACTGCCTCAATTAAGAACAACCAGTTTTTCTTTTCATCATGAATTACGACGTCTGGCAATTTGCTATGTTGGTCAATTGGAATACCTAATTCTTTTAACTTCTCTTTGTCAATATGTAAATCTTTTTTCGCTGTATCACCTAGGTATAGTACCGAGCCACCATTAGCAAAACGTGCCGCAAAGCTTTGTACTATAGCCGCTTGTACCTCATTGTGCTTTCCAGCTGAAAGCTTTATAGTTTTTCCATTGCTTAGTTTTACAGGAATTAAAATCAATTCTCTTTCTTTTTTGTAACGTTTTGAAAGGTATCCTACTTCTTCTTTGAATTTTTTAACCGCTTTGTTCCAGTTCTTAGTACCAAAGGTTTGAATTGCTTCTAGTGCTTCATGTGTAATTGCATAGTGAGCGTTTGGACTATTTACCGGTAATTCTGGATTATCAGGATTATAATCTGCTATTCGCCCTTGTACAAATTGATGTAACACTTGTCTACGAAACGTTTCTCTTGTATTGGGAGCATACTCCTTTTTGTAACAATCAAATACAAAGGCCATAATGCCTTTTGTAACTTTTAAGCTTTGTCTGGTTGCTTGGCTCCATTTACCTCTTGGTTTAATACAGCATAAAGCTAATAATGTATAGGCAGATATTTCATTCTGTTGTGCTTCTGGTAGACCTAATTCTTTTAATATCTTTTTTGCTTCGTCAATTTTACTCATGAATGGTAGATAAAAATTCAAATTGTTCGCTTACTATTTTATTTGCATTGTCCACGGTAAAATCATTTGAAAGAATAATGTTATTTCCTATTTCTTTTATTATTTCAAGTGATGGTAAAGAAATTTCTCTTAGCTCCGTTGCACTTACGTTTACATTTCCGTTGAAAATTCTGAAATATGAATCAAACAAAATGCTATTCAATAAAGCACAAAGTCCAACTACTTCATTGCGTTCTAAGTGTCCTTTGGGGCGATAGATATAATTTACTTTATTCTCAACCCCAATATATTCTGATTCAATAAAATTACAAAAGTAAGGAGCCGCTACCAATCGACTCTTATCGTCTTTAGCGCTGAAACGCCTTAATAAAACGTAGTTTTTATTTGGTATCAGAATTGATTTTGATTCGTCTTGTATTCTTACATATTGTCCTTTGTCAGGCTTAGGTATTGGCCATTCTAGAGCCATTTGCTTTACATTATGAAGCCAGAAAAGCGGAGCTAAAAACACCTTCCCATTTTGAAAAGTATCATGTATATAATCCTTTGATCGGAATGCAACAATAGGGCCAGTTGAAATTTGAATATTGTATTTATTTAGGTTGCCATTCCAGTTTTTGAAAATGTTTAAAATAGCTTCATCAGAATCACTTGTAGGTAAGTACAATATTTTTTCATTTGAATTCAGGTCGATCAATTCCTTTTGTACAAAAGATTTGACAATCGGAGAATCAATATCTTTTAAGCCATGCGATGAGTAAATATCTACTTTGTGCTTCGGATTTGTTTTTTCTCTTCGTGTTCCTTTTATAATAACAGTTTCCTGTAAAACTTTATCTCTATTGAACGTATCTTTTCTCGAAACAAACAAATGCACTTTATCTATTTCAATAATTTTGAAGAAGTATTCACGGAATAGTTTGAAATAACTGCCTGAAGCATAACTTCTTGGTGTAATAAATATTAGTTGGCCATTTTCTTTAAGTAATCTGGCAGAAATAGCCATGAAAATAGCGTAAATATTAGGATGCCCGTTAACAACTGCTTTTGCTGCAATGGCTCTTTTATCGTCAATTGGAAGTTTAAAATAAGGTGGATTCGAAACAATAATGTCAAACGGATCGATAGTTTTAGAAAATAAGTTACCGTTATCTGTTAAACAATCTGCGTTTTCGAGAATGAAATCATTTGTATGAATAGAGCTATTTAACGCGATATTTTTTTCTTTTAACCAGCTTTTTAAATAATCAATGGACTCTTTTGTGTAAGGAATCAAAGCCTTGTCAGTTTCGTACACTGTCAAATCAATCTCTTTCAAGTTTTTGTTGCTCTCAACCAGTGATTCTATTAATGCACAGGTAAGAATAGCTGTCCCACAACCGGGATCAAGTATTCTTAGAGAACTTTCATCAGATTCTGCGAATGTTCCCATCAGTCCGGCTATTTCAACTGGAGTAAAAAATTGCCCGTTTGTTTTTTTATGTTCCTGATTTACCGATTTGGCATAACTTACCCCAAGGCGGTCAGCGTAATGGCTCGGCAACTCATTCGTATTTATTTCTATGGGTTTTTTACCTGCCATTTTTCTTTTTAGTGATATAGTTGATTTTCTTTTCAGCGACTTGCATAGCCTTTAAAGCCACTTCTTCGTCCTGCAATTCATAAACGAGTTTGTCGCTGATGAATGCGATCAAGAATTCATTTGGGTCAACTTTATAAAATTTAGCCAACCGAATAACCTGATCTTTTGTGGGCATTCGCTCCCCACGTTCAATTTTGCTTAGAAGAGCCTGATCAATTCCTATTTCCGCAGCAACCTCGCGGAGTAACAGTCCATTTTGCTCTCTTAGTTCTCTGATTATTTCTGAAATATTTTTCAACTTGAATAGATTTGACTTGACAATAAATGTCCAAAAGTAATAAATTAGTCTTTGTAGTCAAAGGAAATCGGTTAACTTCTTTCATTTTTCCTGAGTTAATATAGTATGAAATCCTATGTTGGCTGTTCGGGTTATAATTACAGAGAGTGGAAAGGGAAATTTTATCCCGCAGATTTACCTCAAAGCAAATGGCTGGAATATTATACCAGGCATTACAATACCATAGAAATCAATGCGAGCTTTTACAAAATGCCTACTGAAAAGGGCTTGCAAAAATGGTACAATGGTGTTCCTGAGGATTTTAAATTTTCAATTAAGGCTAATAAAATAATCACTCACTACAGAAGATTTAAGAATACAGAAGAGCAGATCAAAATATTTTATGAGGCCGCTGAGAAGGGTCTTAGAGATAAATTAAGTTGTGTGTTGTTTCAGTTTCCTCCGAGCTTTAAGTATGAACCAGAAGTGCTGGAAAATATTATCAATCAGCTGAGCGATGAATTTACAAATGTTTTGGAGTTCAGACACGCTTCATGGTGGAATGAAAAAGTTTACAGCGCTTTAAAGAAGAAGAAAATTATTTTCTGTTCTGTGAGTATAGAAAATTTATCTGAAGAGCTTATCAAAACTTCACCTGTATCCTACATCCGGTTTCATGGAAAACCTGAGTTATATAAATCCCCTTACAGCAATGCGGAGTTAAAGAAATGGGCAGAAAATATAAAGGAGCAGAAATTCAAAGAAAATTATATCTACTTCAATAACACCTGGTTCCTTGCCGCACTGGAAAATGCTGTTACCTTGCAAAAAATGTTATAAGTGGAATTATTGTTCAATTATTCTTCCTGCAGGAGAGTATGGAAATATAAAAATTAAGAGATGTTTCTTATCGTTGACTGAAATCCTTTTATCGCATTCTTCTCCTTTCTCTATCATTCCAGCAATATTATTTATAGTGTCTTCCGGTATAATTTTATTTTCAATTACCGCCTGAGTACCTCTTTTCTATGTGTCAATATTTGGATAAATCTAAGAAGTCATTTAATTATTTTTGCCAATACTCGTAATTTTGGTATTTTGCTTACTATTTCTTGTAATAAAAATACTATAAACCAATCCACAATCAATCACTACTTAGAATATGACAAAACTTTACAACCTGAAACTTTACGTGTTTTTGATCGGCTTCCTGGCTTCATCAGGCCTAATGGCTCAGATCAATTCTACACCAGCCAGAGTTCCCTTTGGGGCTAATCCCAATTATACTTATGGTATCATGCCAACCAATTTACCAACCGGGGGCACTTATGGTAAATCACAGCACGCAGCAGATGCTTACAATGAATGGAAAGCCAATTATGTAGTGGCATGCGGTGCAACGTATCGTGTCAAATTTGACGATCCGTCCAGAACGGTATCGGAAGGTATCGCCT
>JAIERY010000415.1 GCA_019746425.1 Cytophagaceae bacterium | reverse complement strand
CCAGCTTCTACACAGTCAATTACAGAATCATTCACTGCCACGGGTGCTGTGTTATTACATTGAAAGCATAAACTCACAATAGCTGTATCACATAAAGAAAAACAATTATCATCACATACTAAATAGGTAATATTGATATTTCCATTAAAACCCGTAGAAGGGCTATAGACAATTTCATTGTTGCCATTTACTGTAGCAGATCCAATATTAACATTTAAAACAGTAATATTTAAAGCATCATTATCAGGATCAACATCATTATTTAATACCTGAATAACTGTACCCGAACTAAAACAGGAAAGAAGTATATCATCATTAGCTATTGGGCTCTCATTATTATAAACTAAAAAATCAGGAAACTTATGAGAGTTTCCAAGATTATTGCCTACTGAAAATCCCAATGGATCAAAATTACAAGCCACCCCTGCTGCATCAGGATTATTAATCACTCCCACATAGCGTGTATCTGTAAATGCAGTATTTACATATAGCCAGTAAATTTTATTGTCGGGTCCCCTCTTTAAACCTTTTCCCATATTGCTATATGTACCTCCGACATCATATATCAAAACAAGATTTGCCAAAGGATTATTTAAATCATATTGATAAATTCTTCCTCCTGTACTGGTAGGGGAAAATCTATATTTAGAAAAATAAACCTTACTGCCATCGGAAGACCATTCAGCATCATAAAAACCAACATAAATTCCTCCCATAGCGACAGGAGTACCTGGGACTATCTGAGAATTTGAGATTACTCCTGTCTGAATATTAAAATCAGCTATACAAATAGGATCAGATTCCGTTGATGATACAACGACAAATTTACCTGATGCTTCACTATACCTGATACTTCTCGCATCTTGTAAAATAATCCCTGTATTGTAAGAATTAGTAAATGCAATTCCCCCAGAAGTAATCTTATAAACCTTGATCAAGGCTGAATTTGACTGAACAGACAACAACCAATAATCATTTGCAGAAAAAGCAGGGATTAAAACTAATGCCTCAGAACCATTTGTTACAAACACATTCTTACTACCGGCAACGACATCTCCCATTGGATTCACAACAGAACCATTTCCAGCAAGGCTCATATCAACAATGCTGTAAGAAATATTGCCATTAGGTACTCCTTCAACATGACTGCTATTTGAAAAAACATAATATTTACCACACTGACCAGGAACACCACATGCAAGACCATTTTGCGCAGCAGAAGAATGCCCAGCTAAACCGCTACCATTGGGCATTACTAAATGATTAGTATCAATAATATTGATGCCATCCGTATAAAAAAGTAATTTTCCAGTGGTAGGATTAGTAATGGTAGAAGCACCTTCATTACCAAATGGCAAGTATTTACCTGTAATTGTAGAGGGAACAGGTGGAGAACCTTGAAACTTTATACCATATTGTGTTGAGCCAAAATACCAAAACCGTTCCTGCAATTGCCCTTGACAATAATTTAAGTCTAGGGTCAAAAATATGATCAATGAAACAATAGCTCTAAACACCATTTCACTAATTAATTTGTTGCATTATAAATTTCTGCTATTTCAGATGTAGTCAAAGCCCGATTATATATGCGAACATCATCAATTTTTCCATTAAATCCGGTGATAGTCTGACAATAAGCACCTGTAGTTGTCAAATAGTTTCCAATACCTAAATGTGCTGCGCCAACTTGTATATCACCTAAAGTGCCTGTAGATGGAGCGCCAAGCGCTAGTGTTTCCTGTACATTATCAACATATATTTTAACTCTATCTAATCCATCATTTGTATTAACACTGCCATCGTACATCATAACTATGTGGTACCACTTACTTAAATTAGTTATATCTGTATTTCCGCTTATATATCTTCCATACCCAATACCGATTGAACCAGGACTATAACTAAAATTCACTTTATTATTTAATATTCTAAAATAAAACTGCCTCTGGTCTTCCGAACATCCCCCGTCAGCCGATTTTCCAATAATTATCCCATTAGACATAACTGCATCTGGCTTAATCCAAACTGAAAAAGAAAACTTTTTACCGTTTCCGGCAAAAACATCATTCATAACATTGCCATAATCTAAAAAAGATGTGGAACCATTAAAGTCATAAGCACTGTTAGCATTTCCAAACCTATCAGGCACAAGCGTTGCATTTGAAACAGTTCCATTAAATCCTGTACCATTGGCATTTCCAGAAAAAGTAAAATAAGTCACAAGTCCATTTTGAAGGGTTGAAGTTGAAGCCGGTGGTTCAGGAGTGTCTTCTTTTTTCTTCTTACAACCCGATAATACAATGAGAATAAAAAATAATAACTGTAAACGTTTCATAACTTTTTTTAATCTAATATACAAATAAAAAGGAATTAATTCTTATGATTTACACTATATAAAATTTTCAAGTATCGCTTTTGCTTTATAGAGTTCCTGTAATTCCAGCACTTTAATTCCTTCAAGGATTTCTTCTTTTTCGTTATCAAAAACTCTTTTTTGAAGAATCATATTATTAATCATTTTTAACCAGGGCTTCTCTTTAAACAGACTTATTATATCTGACACAGAAAAAGAGGAATTATTTTTATATAAATAATCATAAACAGCGCAGAGAAGCAGGTAATCTTCTTTCGTATCCATGGTGACTCTTATTTCAGGAGCTAAGAATTCAGAAGATGCATTTACCGAATGAATTTTAAATGCTTTAGCATTACTATATATGTAATACGTAACATGTTCCTTTTCGTAAGTATGAGTAGCGTGTAAATATGCCTGTTCCAGGGCGGAAAAGTTAAACACTTCAACATCCATCCCGTGAGGAAAACTTCTCGTTATGGAGTTGGATGTATAGTCTGCCTTATTTTTTATATGCTCACCTATACACAGCTCGACTAAACCAGGATCTATACAAGGACAATCGCTGGTAATTCTTATTACGATATCGAGATTATTATCTTTCGCCGCATAATAATATCTCTCCAGGACATTTTCTTTACTTCCCCTATACCAAATAACATTTTCCTTATCTGCAATTTCAACTATTCGCTGATCTTCTTTTTCGGTGGTAGTAGCGACAATTATCGTAGTGACATTATTAACTTTTTTCACTCTTCTGATCACCTGCTCAAGCACTGTAATTCCAGAATTAAATGGCAATTCCTTCAATACCTTCTCAGGTAACCGACTGGATGAAGATCTAGCTTGAATAATTATGCCAATTTTCATTTTTAAGTTTTTTCAATAAGAAATCCTATATCCTCATTTCCTTTCTCTGATTCGAGGATATATGGGTACAACTTTTTCTTTACCACTTTAAGATTTGGCACCTGATCCAAAAAAATCGAACAGTAATCTGCCTTCCACATAAAGCCTTGATTGCCTCTGTAACTGATTTCTTTTACTTCAGGAGAATAATATTCAAAGCCCCAAATATATTTCTTTGAACAACGAATCATTTCTTTCATGATATTAGGCAAATCAGCAGGAGCAATATGAATAAGTACTCCATTTGTATATACTACATCAAAATAATTGTCTCTGAAAGGAATATCAAACCCAGAGCCCTGAATAATATTTATACCTTGGGTGATTTCTTTTGATTTTTCAAAAGCATACGGTTGCAGTTCTATTCCATATAAGTTTTTAAAACCCATGGTTTGCAAGGCAGCTAATTGTAAGCCAATATTGCAACCTACTTCAAGTATTTTAATTTCTTTACTTAAAGTGCCAATAAACTCATTGTTAATTTCAGTTCTTTTAAAACCATAACTGTTAAAAAATAATTGTTCCAGTTCGTTTACATTTTGCGGATTACGATCTGTATATTCTCTTCCGAAATGTCCTGACCAGAAATCTGTTTGTTTTGTCTTCATAAATATTAGTCTTCTTCCTTAATTAAATAACATGGCGTGACACTAAAAGGCAATCTTTTTACCTGAGACTTCTTTCCTTTAAAATAATCATCTACTGCTTTATTGGCCCCGGGAAATGCGACATCATAATCATCCAATATTACTACTCCTCCTTTTGTAACCATAGGATAGAAATACTCCAGGCATGTTTTTGTAGCCTCGTATACATCTACGTCAATATTCAACAGGGAAATTTTAAGTGAAGGATACTTCTTGACAAACTCCGGAATGGTCATATTAACATCGCCCTGCACCAGTTCAATATTTTTTTCCACACCTTTATGCTTTAATACTTCCATCAACTGATCCACTGAAATTCCCTGTTCGCCGCTGTCTGCAATAAACTTTTCTCTCATCTTCTTATCGCCTTCGAAACCAGTTGCGGGAAATTCTCCAAAAGCATCGAAACCTATCATTTTTTTGGAAGCCGGGTTTACAAAAAATTGCCTGAAAGTAGCAAAGCGTATAAATGAAGCTCCTTTAAATACTCCG
>JAIERY010000371.1 GCA_019746425.1 Cytophagaceae bacterium | reverse complement strand
GCGACGACATCAAAGAAGAAAAAAAGACATTGAATTAAATTTATTTAAATCAAGTGGTTAAATGTGTTAAAGTAGAAGTAGAATCAGTATTTCCAAAGTTTGGAATTATATGAACTGATAGATTAAAAGTTGCAAAGGTGTAACTACATTGCTGCTATCAACAATTCTAGCTCCCCCTGGTATTAGCTCATTAATGCTAAATGGTGAAACAAAAATTAAATTAGGAGTATAGAGAGTAGATACATTTGTGGATTGTTGAATGTACCATTTGGAATTTTCTTCCTGGCTTAACAATACCTCCGAACCCTTTGTATATCTCCGGGAAAGTACGTTGTATTGGAATGCTGCCAAGTTGTTTTATTTGTTGTTATGTCCATCTTATACAAATTTAGCACTTTTATACACTTCTTTTTTAGTTGTTGGTAACTATAGGTCGTATATTTGATTCGTAAAGCATTATAAATCAAATCTAAAATAACTTTCCTTGCACCTCTTTATTCAGCTTCAATTCCCTGAATCCGGCATTAAATATTTTATTAAATAATATAATGGTGTGTTCCAGCATTTCCGGCATACAAATCTCATCAGGCTCATGGATGTAGAAATAAATTTCTTTCAGCCCGGCATCGCTCCATATTTTTAATTTCTTCACCCATTCTTCGGCTCTGGTAAAATCAGTCGGAGGCAGATTGTTGCCGGTGAATCTTATACATCGGTAATCACGGAAGAAATATTTAATTTTTCCATCAGCTCAAAAATCATGTCGGAGTTTTTGGGATTGTTAAACCAGCCTTCATGTCTCAGCTCAAGCGCCGATGTATATTTTTATTTTCTCTGAATTCTTTGAAGAATTCAGCACACGCAAAGTGTTCACATTATCTTCAGGAAGACAAAGGTGCAGATTGGAAATATCTTCGGGCCGGCCGAATTGCATAATTAATTTTTTCTATAAGTAAGCGCCTTCGACGGACAGCGGTCAATGGCTTTCATAATTTCTTCTGAGCCGGCAGCATGAATATTTACCCATGGCCTTGCACGGGGATTAAAAACTTTTGACAATCCTTTTACACAGTTTCCCGAATGACAGCACTTGGTATCATCCCATACGATAGTGATTTCTTTGTTGGTGTATTCCTTCATAGCTAAAAAATTTATTTATTTCAGGTAAAGCATTTTTTCTGTGATAGTTTTTATGAAAAGATTTAAACTCTTCTCTTCCACCAAAGCATTTTACGATTTCGCCTCTTTGCAGTTTGGTATTTCTGTTGGATAAAATGGTATGATAGGAAGAGTGTGGCCAGTCCTCCAGAGACTTTACAAAATCCTGCTGAACAGGATTATTGTGAATATAGTAAATCATATGTGTCAGGTCGTCGGAGTTAATTTTCTTCTTTTTAAAAGGTTTTCCGAAAAGGCTTCCGCTTCTGTTTTCCTGTTTGTTGAATGTCTTGGTGTAGGCGCTCAAAAATTTTTCAAACTGTTTGGTGATTAAACCCGCAAGGTTTTCAAAACCTTGCGGGTTTAACTGTTGATTTTGATTTACAATGAACCCTTGTAATTCCTCTTCGGATTTTATTCTTATCAGAAAATGAAAATGATTTGGCATTAAACAATACGCAAAAGTATCCGCTACCGGATTTATATGCTGTGAATATTTTTCTAAAAAATAGTGAAAGTTTCCCTCGCATTTGAAAATATGCTCGCCTGCATTTCCACGGTTGTAAATATGATAAAATTTTTCATATTCAAATACCGTATAATTACTGGATATCATGTTATTCTCCTTCATGTTTACCTCCTTGATATTCTTCTGAAATAATCTTCTTCCAGTCTTCTGTCTCTGGTTCTTCTTTTCAATTCGAGAGACCTTCTTGATACAAGGTATCCAAGAAACGTCATAGCTAAAAATGTTAAAATTATTTCCATATAAATTATTTTTTAAAATCCATTCTTTCATAAATATCTTTCACCGATCCGAAGCCGATGGCATCTTTGTACACTATTTCATCGGTGAGTTGCGCTGCTTTTAATATTTTATCTTCCCCGAATTTTGATTTCAGGTCATACACTGTTTTCCGGAGTTTGTCCTTGCGGATATTATTTTCAAACAGATGGTATTGGATCAGGTCGCTGTCCATAAAATTGGCAGCACCCACCCCGATGGCAGTGATTCTTGAGTTGATCACCGGGTTGGCTTTATTTATTTTTTCATAGGCAGTAATTCTTGTTTGTATATGCTTCAGCATTTCTGCGCCATCCTGCAAGGGACTCTGAATTTTAAATTTCTGATTCCAGGATTCTCCTTCTTCGTAACTCACATTGAAAAATATTTCAGAGCAGAACACATTTTGCTTTACCATTCTTTTTTCCAGTGTCATGCATAAAGAAAGTAAAAGCTCTTTAATAAACTCCGTCGATTCTCTTTGCGACACAGAGATCTGGCGCATGGCTTGCATACTCTTATAGTCATTATTGATTAAATCCACTTCTGAAAAATTCAAACGATAATGCCAGTACACCCCTACGATGCTTTTACATGCTGCTCTTAATCTCTCCGGATCGCTGTGTCTCATCTCAAGGGGAGTGTTGATTCCCGCACGCAGTAATCTCTCGGCCATATTTTTTCCAATACCAGGAAGCTGCAATAGTGAAATCTTTTTCAGGACATCATCAATGTTTTCAGGATTAATAACCGTGAGTCCATCAGGCTTTTTAATGGAAGACCCAAGCTTGGCGAGGAAAGCATTAGGTGCAATACCTATGGAGCATTTTAAAAAATCTCCCACTTCTTTCCGTATTTGTATTTTAATTCCTTTTGCAACACGCTCCGCATCTTTATGAATGAGCATGTAATCTGAGATGTCTACAATAGCCTCATCAATGCTTTTAGGAATCACATCTTCAGAATAATATTTCAGCACATTCATAATTTTAATGTGAAAATCCCGGTAACGGTTGGGATTTGTTTCGAGCGGAACAAGGTCCGGGCACAATGCCATTGCTTCCCTCAACCGCATTCCGGTTTTTACACCTCTCAGTTTTGCTTCACCGGAAGGAGAAATGATACAGCCGTTTTCTCCGGTATACACACATACCCCTACTGGTCTTCCCCGCAGGTAAAAATTTACCTGCTGCTCGCAGCTTGCAAAAAATGAATTCATATCCACAAAAAGAATGGTTTTAGAAGTATCCGGCCTCAGGCGATTATTATTCATTTCCTCTGTTTTTTCAATGATTTTATAGAATCGGGAAACCAATTTGCTAAATATTTTAATAATATACTAAATATTTTAGCAAAATATTTCAACCCTGTGGACCTCACGACTTCGTATATTGGGTGCGATAAAAAGGAATAGCAATTTCTTTTTATCTTCATGCAAAATTTTCAGCCATAGGCGAAACAGCGACCATATCGGAAAAGAATCTTATAAGTCTTCTTAAAAAGAAGGATCAAAGAGGGATAGAATATTTATATGATAATTATTCTTCTGCTCTGTATGGAGTTATTCTGAGAATTGTGAAGTCAGAAGCTATAGCAGAGGAAGTGCTGCAGGATAGCTTTGTGAAGATCTGGGAGAAGATTGATATGTATGACGAAAGCAAAGGGCGTCTTTATACCTGGATCCTTAATCTTACCAGAAATCTAGCTTTGGATAAATTGCGTTCCAAAGACTTTAAGAAGCAGAACAAAACTGATGACATCTCTTCTTTCGTATCTATAAAAGACAGCACAGATATTAATCCGGAATTTATAGGAGTAAAAGAAGTGTTGAATTTGCTGAGCCCGGAACAAAAACAATTGATAGACCTCATGTATTTTAAGGGATATTCCCAATCGGAAATTGCAGAAGAATTTGGAATTCCGTTAGGTACCATTAAAACCAGGGTGCGGGCAGCCATGACTAAATTAAGAGGCCTATTTTAATTTGAATATACAGGAATACATATCGTCGGGAATACTTGAGTCTTATGTACTCGGTGCATTAAGCAGGGAAGAAGCTGCTGAGGTGGAGAGTATTGCTTCCAAAAATCCTGAAGTAAAAAGGGAAATTGAAAGTATAGAGCAGGCATTGCACAAGTATGCGGAAGCGCATGCGGTAAATCCAAGGCCTGAATTAAAAAATAAAATTCTACAGAAGATAAATAGTGGCGCGAATACAGAGGAAGCAAAAGTAATTTCTCTCGCTAAGAAAAATCAGTTTGCCGAATACCTTGCTGCCGCTTCCATCAGCGTAGCCATACTTTGCGCAGGAGCCGCTTATTATTTTTATGATAAATGGCAGAAGGCGCAGGACACCATTATCGCTATGGAAATGCAGAATACGGTGC
>JAIERY010000366.1 GCA_019746425.1 Cytophagaceae bacterium | reverse complement strand
CAGTCCATGCGTTAGGCTCTTGGTTGTAGCCTTGAATGAGGTAATGTGAATTGTATGACTGCACAGTCAATATAATGCGTCCCCCTTGTGCGTAAGGCTATGCGAAGGGAAGGGGGATGACTATTCCAACTGGTACAAATGATTGCCGCGTCGCTGCGCTCCCTCGCAATGACGTTTCATTTAGGAAATATATCTCAAAAACCATTCTCCTCCATTTCACGTATAAATAATCAATGCACTTTTTGCTCATGTTCATTGGCCCCGAACATATGAGTTTTATTCAAACAGCTTTGATTTTTTATTATGTCCCTAAAAGTAATCATTCTGGGCGGAGGTGTGGCCGGGTTAAGCGCTGCACACGAGCTTATCAAAAGAGGCTTCAAAGTAGAAGTCTATGAATTAAAAAATATTCCCGGCGGTAAAGCAAGAAGCACTTCCATACCTTCTGCTAATTCACAAAATAAAAAACCACTTCCTGGTGAACATGGTTTCCGTTTTTTTCCACGCTTCTACAAGCACATCACAGCTACCATGAAGGAAATTCCTTTCGGGAAAAATAAAACCGTGTACGACAACCTGGTTCAGACTACTGAAATACGCATAGCAAGATTTGGCAAGGAGTCACTTCTTCTGCCTGCGCGTTTTCCAGGTTCTCTGAAAGAAATTAAACGTTTCATTGAACTTAATAAAAATATAGATCTCGGACTTACTACTGAGGAGCAGGAATATTTTGGCGAGCGCATCTGGCAACTGATGACCAGCAGCTACGAACGTCGAAAGCATGAGTACGAACGAATGGGCTGGTGGGAATTTGTAGAAGCTAGTCGCTTTTCGGAAAACTATAAAACCTTACTCGCAAAAGGCCTTACACGTACATTGGTGGCTGCTCATGCGGAAACAGTAAGCACCAAAACAGGCGGTGATATTATGCTTCAGCTCTTGTTCGATATTGCCAAACCGGGAATGAGCAGCGACAGGATATTAAACGGACCTACCAACGATGTATGGATCAATCCATGGCTCGACCATCTGACTTCCAAAGGGCTCAAATATCATTACAACTCAAAGGTGGTAGAGATACTTACCGAAAAACCAGACAGAGTGAGCGGTGTGGTGATAGAGCAGGATGGAATTAAGAAAACAGTGCATGGAGATTATTACATAGGCGCGTTGCCGGTAGAAGTGATGGTGACTTTACTGAACGAAGGCATGCTCGAAATAGATCCAACCCTTGAATACATGAAATCACTCGCTTTAAATGTATCGTGGATGAATGGCGTGCAGTTTTACCTCACAGAAAATATCGGCATCAATCATGGTCATACTGTTTATGTAGATACCCCCTGGGCGCTTACTTCAATCTGCCAGGCGCAGTTCTGGAAAGATTTCGACTGGTCTCAATATGGTGATGGTAAAATAAAAACCATACTTTCCATCGATGTATCCGATTGGTTCTGTCCGGGTATTATCTATGGAAAAAATGCTTCGGATTGTACGCCTGATGAGATCATCAAAGAATGCTGGGAGCAGGTAAAGAAAAGTCTGAATGTAACCGGACAGGTTATTCTTAAAGACGAGTACCTCCATCACTGGAATATTGATGATAGCATCGAGAATGTCGTTCCAAAAGTGAACAAGGAACCGCTATTGGTAAATAATAAAAATACCTGGTCGCTGCGGCCTTATTCCTATACCGATATAAGCAATTTCTTTCTTGCCGCCGACTATGTAAAAACCAACACAGATCTTGCTACTATGGAAGGCGCCAATGAAGCAGCGCGCAGAGCAGTGAATGATATCCTGTTTGTAAGTAAATACAAAGGCTCCTATTGCAGGATCTGGAATTTACATGAGCCATGGTACTTATCTATACTCCGCTATAAAGACAGGAGGCGCTATGCTAAAGGACTTCCATGGAACGGAAAATTGCCTATGGGGATAGGAACGCTTACAAAAATTCTCAGAAAAATTGCCAGTCTATTCTAAACCCATTGTACTATGATAAGCAACATCATCTGGTTTAACCTCGATTATTATACGCCGCTACAGCTTGGACTCTTTGGCGCAGGTGCAATCTTCTGGATTGTCAACTATATTTTTATCGTATGCAACATCATCAAAAATAAATTTGTGGAAATGCCTGCGGCGGTACTCTGCGCAAACTTTGCCTGGGAGTTTTTGTGGTCGTGGATATTTATGATCAACATGGGCTTCGCCATTCGTCTCGGATATATAGCCTGGTTCTTCCTAGACATATTTATAGTATGGGGATTTTATAACTACGGCTATAAGCAGGTAAGTCAATCGGCGGTCCCGTATTACAAACTTCTCTTTACTTTTGCGATCATTTCATGGCTGGTGGTGCTGTACTTTTTCATCGGACAGGGACTTGACAATCCTATAGGAGCAAACTCTGCCTATGTAATTAATATTTTAATCTCATCGCTTTATATATTCATGTTCCTGAGACTGGAAGATAAATCAGCGCTGTCTTTCACCACTGCATGGACTAAGTGGATAGGCACAGGGCTGATCAGCGTCATGTGCGCATTGAGATGGCCCGAAAATCATTGGTTGCTCAGCATGTGCGCGGCATGTTTCCTGATGGATATGTTTTATATGTATTTATTTATGCAATATAAAAAGAGCGGTGTTAAGTGACGGTATTTCAATATCCCATTGCTAGGAGTAGGGGTTATATCACAACATCCTCTCTTCATACGCCTTATCCGTAGTATTAAAAATATTGGAAGGAAGGGTATTTTCTTTTAAAGGCAGGTATATGGTAAATGTGGTTCCTTTTCTTGGTGCACTCTCCACCAGTATCAATCCATCCAGCATATCCACATGAGATTTCACCAGGAACAATCCCATGCCTTTACCGGCAACATGGCTGTGGAAACGATTGTATAGACGGAACAATTTATCGCCGTATTTGTCAGCATCAAAACCCACACCTTCGTCTTTAAAAGTCAGAGTGAGCTGATGTTCGTTTTTTTCTGCGACAATATCCAGCACAGGCTGCTGGCCAGGCATGGAATATTTAATACTATTCGAGATCAGGTTGTAGAATATGCTGATCATAATCCCTTTCACGCAGGGGATTTTTTCTTCAAAGAAATTTTCCCGGATAATAGCATTGCTGTTTTTTATTTCTTCCGAGAGGTGAAGTTTTACTTCCTGCAAAATTTCCCGCAAACTGATATTGCTGGAAGATTCCTGTCCGAGCTTTTTCTGAACGAGTATATAATTCAGATCCTTAATTACCTCATCGATCATTAAGACACTGGAATTGAGATGCTCCATAAGCTGCTGCTGGTCTCCGGAAGCAGAAGAGTAGGGTTTTAATAACTGAAGTATGCCGCTCACTCTTGAAATAGGTCCTCTCAGGTTATGCGAAATAATATGGCTAAACATATCCAGTTGCTGATATTCGCTCTCGAGTTTTTTATATTGAAACTGCACTTTCGTTTCATCCAGTTGCTTCTGGTGAATTTGTGCCTTGAGCATACTTTGTTTCTGGTATAAAACTTCCGCTTCCCTGGTTTTAAATCTGTTGATCCTGCTGATAGAAGTCATGAACATAAAAACCATAAAGAAAGAGGTAAATAAATTCAGGTTGAAGAGGATGGTTATTTCTGTCTCAGTCAATACTCCGGGATTTACCAATATGCCGCTATGGTATAGGTAATTCATCACAAATGCATTAACCAGGTAAGTGAGAAGCGCCAGGTAAATATGTATTCTTTTAGAATGATCATAAGAAATAAAAACAGTAAGGGGAGTAGTGAAGAAATAAAAATAGAAACCCGCTTCGTAACCAAAACAAAAACTGATGGTGAATACAGAATAATTGGAAGTAAACAGGTAGATGTTCCTGGCGCAATTATGCTGGTTTTTATAAATGCAAAAGAAAGAAGCGCTGAACAATATAAGATAGCTGAATGAAAAAGCAGTCAACTGATAAAAATCACAGCACAGACTCAGAAAAATAAAAAGAAAAGAAACGATGATACAGATAAATATCTGCCAGTTGAATGCTACGATTTTTTCTGTTTCATACCGGCTGTGGAAAGGCTGAATTCCATTCTGATGTATTTGGGTATACATCCTTTTTAAAAATCCCCTTGTTTTGCTTGCTGATTGCACTGGTTTTTAAAAAAATAGAATAAAAATGATACTGCCTCACATTAAAGCTACCAATATAATTTTGATTTCCCAAAAGGATGAGAATGCGTCTCAGGGCTCCCGCATTTAAAATGATTCTAAATAAGGAGGGTACTAATGTGCCCTAAGGCACAATGGAGTCTCATGCCT
>JAIERY010000280.1 GCA_019746425.1 Cytophagaceae bacterium | reverse complement strand
ACGATACTGATAACCAACTTCACTACCGGATTCTTTACCATAGCAGCGATAGCACCCAAAGCAACCTTTGCATTGTCCCAGTTTTCACAAAAGACATTCTTAGCATTTTTTCCTTTTACAGTGGAGTTAAAGTCAACGCTGACATTCTCCAGATTCGATAATTTATTTAACGCTTTCATATTTTAAAATATTTATGTACAACATAATTATTGCGGGAAAGGAAGTGCACGGACAGCGCGGCTCTTTCGTGGCCTTGTGCGAAGGCAAGAAGCCTTTCCGCGCGGAGAAAGAGCTTTGTCCGTGCCTCCCTTTTCTTTTGTTACTCTTTAGGTGAGCAAAAGAGAAGTTAAATCAATACACCGCCTGAATCTTCATCGCATTATCAGAAGAAAGCAAGTACTGAGTGCCTCCCACATTCTGATAAAATTCAATTCCGATACAAGAGATCAATACACTGGTTGCAGCAGGCGTTACCGCCGGGGTGATCGCTGAAACGATCGTTGTTACCGCGCCTACGTTTGCACCTAGAGCAATGAATCCTGAAGCATTAAATGCGTTCTTGGAATTCGAAGCTGCATCCACAGGCTGATACTTCCTGGTTGCAGCATCAAACGTATAAGAAGAAAGTACAGTGATCAAGTTAACAATACGGAAGTGCGTAGCTCCTGTCGGAGCATTCACAAGATTCCCCGTATTGAAATCCGGAATCGTTAAAGTAACCTGGTTTCTTCCAGCGTTTACAGCAGAAGTATACGGAGCTAAGAATACACTGTCGAAGCTTATCCTTTCCGAAAAAGGAAAGCCCAGGAACATGATCGAAAAGCTTGCAGGGGAAAAGGCACGTTGTCCCCTTGCTCCCGTGCCTCGTGAAATAATGGCCTTCATGAGCTTCGTGATCCTTGCTGTCGTGTTGGTGTCGGCCATTTCATCAAAGTCCTGGACAAGACCGGCACGCAGGGCTTTACCGATGGTAGCTGCCGCTCCAAACTCCTGATTGTTTTCACGGGTACGCACGAAGTTCGGATCGTTTTTGATTTTATCCTTGTCAGGACCGTTGGTTTCCCGTGAAAGGTTCTGACCGTCTCTCTGATAAAAGGTAATACCTCCCATACTACCTTTAAGCTTAATAATACCTTTTTGCTTAGGCATAATTGTAAGTGGTTAAATTGTGAACTTATGTATCAGACTCAAGTTCGGGTGGGCATCGCTTTTGTACCGCGGATTAGATCATAAAAAAGTGTGTCCATAGCTCTTAAATCCTTGACTATATAACGGTGGCAATACAACTAAAATAGAGGTTTTTTCAGTAAATGATTTTTGTGCAAATTTCAGTCGGCTCGACTATGAATAATTCTTGAAAAGATTATAGAGGTAGTTTATACTAAGATTTTTAGAGAGAAATAAATAGTTATAAACTAATCTTGCATGTTATAACGTGCAAAATTATCTCCCCTACCCTCATGCTTTCCCCTCTTAATTTTCTTATCTTTGTACTCTAAATTTTATGCTTATAGAATAAAGAGAAAAATATTTAAAGACATATAAAGCTTTGCGTTAGCTTATTCCTTGCCGAAAAACCGCGAATTTTAAAACAAGGGAATAGCACTAATGCCACACGTTTTGCGTGGTCTTGGTCTATTTTGTTTGGGTGCTTCGCGGTACCTTCGGCAGATAGGCTAGGTTCCACGCAATTTTTTTGTTCACGCTTCAGGAACCGGAGCACTAAACAAATGATGTATGGCAAAAAAGAAACCGCCACCAAAGCCCAGGAGAAAGAAGGTCACCCTCCGGGAAGACACCCAGCTTAATCAGAAGATCATTGACGAACTGGAAGAGCTTTTCATGATGGCCTCTCCGAAGACCTTAATGAAAAGTGTGAATTACATTTTCTATCAGTACTTGTTCTACGCAGATGTTGACGGCTATCCGTCAGAGTTCAAGCACATTTCCGAAGATTTTTATTTCCTGCAAAAGTTCTTTGCAGAATGTAGTGAAAGATTTAATGAGAAACCTTAAATGAAAATTATGATAAGACTAACTATTAGGAGATTGATCTAAAAGGCTTTTGTAGCTACCTTTTCTTTATATTCTTTTAGCCCCCAGGTATAAAATACAAATAGAGCCAACAAATTATTATATTGTTGTAATTCTAAAAAATTATCTATGGTCTTCGATTGTTCTATAATTTTACCTAATGTTTCTATTACTCCTGCTTCTTTGTCAAACGAAGGCTTTTCAATGTAAAGATTTTCTAATTCTCCATTGAAAATGAAAATTCCATTTTTATATAATGATTCTAAATAACCTTCTACTTCTTTAATTAAACCGACATCATTTAATTCACCTATACTTTTATACTTATTCTTAACTTTTGAAGATATTTTAGATTTTAATCCATTTAATTTGTCATTAAAATCTTTGTCATATTTTAAATTTGTAAAATATTCATTTAATCCTTCTCGTAAAAAATCAAAATCAGCAGAAGTAATAAATTTAATATCAATCTCCTTTAATATCTCGGCATATTTCCAAAGTTCTGTCTTACCTCCACAATTGATAATTGACACATTATAGTCGTTAATCCAATTCTCACCTAAAAAAACTACTTCTCCTTCTGATGTAATAAATTTTCTTTTACCAAAATTTCTGGCTATTTCTTCAATGTAATATTTTTCTGCACCCTCAGTTAGAATAACAGCATCAGCAAAAAATTATTCTGCATTCTGTCTTTTAATTAATATTTGCTTTCGTTTGGGAGTATTGAAATAAATATTTTTGGCGACGCTTGCCACCTCATTTTTCTTTACGCAAATTATATTTTGCGTTTCGTTTAAGGTTGAAAGAAATTCAGGAGTATGAGTTGTTATAATAATTTGATTTTTACCCCCATCGACAAATCGAGAAAGCTTGTTTGATATTATTCTTCTGCCATGAGGATGAAGATATAATTCTGGTTCTTCAACAGCAAGGAGCGAGCTACCCGTATGTATTATATTCCTTACATAAAAATCGTATAAACTTATTGTAACCGCGCTTTGTATACCTGCTCCTTTATCTTTTAATTCACTATTAAAGCCATCATTGACGTATATTAAAGTGCTTTTATGTATATCCTGTTTAGTGTCGGGATTAAATTGAAAAGAAATTGTTGTATTTGGGAAAGCTATGTCAATTTCTTTTTCACTTATTTTATTTTTTAAATCCTTAAAAAGACCATCTGAAACTTCTTTAACAGTTGAAAATGCATCACTCAGTTCTTTAGAATCAGATTTAACGTAGGCCTTCAATAACTTTCCAAACCATGAATAATTATTTATTCTAAGTTGGTCTTTAGGGTCACGGAAGGCAGGAATTACTGCACTTTGTATAAGTATATTTCTAAGGTTACAATTAAATCCAATTATCCAATCATGTAATTTCGTCTCTCTATATAATAACACCAATTCCTTTTTTATTTGACCATCATTTTTAAAAGCAATAAATGCTAATGCAAAACAAGATTTATCCTTAAACTCTTTATCAAAAGTCCATCCTTTGCAATAGGATTTTCCACCAATCCACTTTTTAAAAATTTCATTATTATCGATAGTTGCTTGGCCCTTTTCTGTAGTATATTGAAATATCTCAAATTTATCTTTCCTCCCAAAATCTGAAATTTTGACTCTGTGCTCAATAGTCTTTGCACTATCAAGAAATAATCTATAAAAAGCTAATTTTGAAACATCAGTAAAATTAATGTTTTCTAAGCTGCCGCCTTGAATTGTTTCACGATCTATTTCGCACCAAATAAATATTGGTTTATTTGTTTGTCCACAAAAGAAATCATTGTCGGTAATATTTTCTGATTTATTATAAGTCGGGGAGTATTCCCCTAAAACAAGATCTATGGCTTTTAATATATTACTTTTACCACTATTATTCCTGCCAACTATAACATTCTTGCCTCTTTCAAACTTCAAATCTAATTGTTGGATAGAACGGTAATTTTCAATATAAAGCCTGGATAAATGCATTTTTAACCTTATTAATTGTTGACTTAATTTGATTACAATAGTTTTCTTAAAATCCTTCCCATCACCTCAACTTCTTTTTTTGGTTTCAATATCGGAACCTTACCGGCATCTTATAATACTCCCCTAAAATTGAACCACTAGTTAAGGATTAATTGTATAACTTTAAACTAGTGAAAAATGAGAAAG
>JAIERY010000113.1 GCA_019746425.1 Cytophagaceae bacterium | reverse complement strand
CAGTAAAAGAGAAAAAAACAATAAAGGGATATATTCCCATTTAGCAAGTTCAAACCCTCCCATACTCCAAAATATAATGGTTTTTAATTTGGATTCATCTCCCGAAAAAAAGATCATCAGACTTATAATTGATACAGTAAGGGAAGAAAGTGCGATCCCACTCAATAATAATTTGGATGGAGCAAGATGCTTTCTCTGATAGGCTATTATGCAGGCAATCAATGTAACAATCATTGCTCCTGCAAATGCCATAAAGGATGGCAATAAAACACCCAGGCCCAAAGGGAAAAACAGGTAACACATACTTGCCCCAAGAGATGCGCCGCTTGCCGTACCTAAAATAAAAGGATCAGCGAGAGGATTATTTACCATAGCCTGCATAATATAACCGCTGAAAGCAAGAGCTCCTCCCACCAGAAATGCTAGCAGTATCCTGGGCAACCTCAGATTTATAATAATATAATGAAGGTTATTAGCTGCATTGTAGTTGAAAATTGAATCAACAATGATCTGACTATCTATCTTAAAACCTCCGGTCTGCAAACCCAGAAACAAAAGAATTATGAAGGCAGTGAAACTTAATAATATAATAATCAGGCTACGCATCAGGATGCAGGAGTTTTTTTATTTGCAGGGCACCATCGATTACTCTGGGGCCTGGTCTTGAGAGAATATCTTCATCAATGGTATAGACTCGCTTATTTTTATAGGCATTGATTTTTTTCAATTCAGGGTACAAGTTAAAAAAAGTACCATTCAAATCAGCAGGCTCTCCTCCTATTATTACATCCGGATTTAAATAAAGAATATATTCAAGAGATAACTGAGGAAAAGAATTATTCAGAATTGAGTCAATGACATTGGTTCCTCCAGCCAGATACAAAATATCTGAGGCAAAGCTATTCTTCCCATGCACAAATATTTTATCAGCGGAAATAATCATTAAAACTTTAGGACGTGGAAGGTTCTTGTTGGAAATTTCAAGCTCCTTCTTTCTTTTCCGCAATGAATCGGCAATCACTTTAGCGCTGGTTTCCCGTCCCAGCACTTGTCCAAGCTCTTCAATACCATCGAAAATATCATCTGAGTTATCATAATGCTGAAAAAAAACTGGTATACACATTTCTTCAATTTTGGAAGCCTGCTCCATAGAAATGATTCCGTCTTTAGCAAAAACAATATCCGGTCTGAGAGAAAGCAATCCTTCATAATCAACAGGATAATTGCTGATCACTGGTTTGTTCAAGACCTGAGGAGGAAAATTACAGTTCTGAGTTCTTCCCACAATTTCCGAATCATCACTTAAAAGATACAACATCTCTGTTAAAGAGGGCGAGATAGCCATAAAACGCTGAGGCTGCCTGCTGAGCATGATTTTTCTTCCCAGATCATCTGTAAAGCTGATATTACCAGCCTTATTCTTGCTTTCTTCCTTACATGAAAAAAGGATAATAAGGCTGAGATAAAATCCAATAAATGAAAGCTTCTTCACACTATCTTATAAGCTATTTTTTGTACCTTTGGACGCTGATTTTATTTTAATTGCAGATCAAAAGTATACTTTTACCTTATAATATAAAAGTTGATTTGTCCCATTAATCTTCTTTATCTTAATAAAAATAAAACTAAATGATCGTTGTAACAGGTGCAGCAGGCTTTATAGGAAGTTATCTGATAGGCAGGTTAAATGCCGATAACTTTAATTATATCATTGCGGTAGATA
The DNA here is from genome assembly GCA_019746425.1 of Cytophagaceae bacterium. Taxonomy (GTDB): domain Bacteria; phylum Bacteroidota; class Bacteroidia; order Cytophagales; family Cytophagaceae; genus JAIERY01. Next base: position 2,468 of record JAIERY010000113.1, on the reverse strand, counting down.
ATTTCTCCAATGCCGGGAAAAATAAAAACCTTGAAGGAAAAAAAATTCAGGAAAAGATAGACCGGGAAAACTTTTTTCCCTGGCTGGAAAAAAATTATGAGTTTATTGAGTTTATTTTTCATATAGGGGCAAGAACAGATACTACAGAATTTGACAGGAGTATTTTTGAAAAGCTCAATGTAAATTATACCAAAAAAATATGGGAAGCCTGCTGTGAATACCAGATTCCGTTAATATATGCCTCCTCCGCCGCAACTTACGGACTTGGCGAACTGGGATACAAAGATAATGAATCCTTAATTCCAAAATTAAAGCCGCTCAATCCATATGGAGATTCTAAAAATGAATTCGACATATGGGCTCTACAGCAAAAAGAAAAACCATTTTTTTGGGCGGGCCTCAAGTTTTTTAATGTATACGGTCCCAATGAATACCATAAAGGACGTATGGCCTCGGTGATATTCCATGCGTACAATCAAATTACACAAAATGGAAAAATGAAATTGTTCCGCTCGCATAATCCGAAGTTTAAAGACGGAGAGCAGATGAGGGATTTTATTTATGTAAAAGACCTGGCTGATGTAATTATATTCCTGATGCATCACAGAAAAAATTCCGGCATTTACAATCTTGGCAGCGGCAAAGCGAGAACATTTCTTGACCTGACAAAAAATACCTTTAAGTCAATGGCGAAAGAAGAAAAAATTGAATTTATAGATACCCCTGCAGATATCAGAGATAAATATCAATACTTTACAGAAGCATCCATGGAAAAACTTCGCAGCATCGGTTATACAAAAGAATTTACCAGCCTTGAAGATGGTGTAAGCGATTATGTGAGAAATTATTTAACTAAAAATAAATACTATTAATCATAGAATATTCAGATCACATTTCCTGAATATCTTCCCTTAAAATTATGAATTCAGATATTATATTAATAATCATTATTGGAATATTGAGCTTTGATTTTGCACTCGACCAGATACTGGACTATATTAATCTCAAAAATCAAAAACCTGATTTACCAACAGAGCTACATGGAATCTATGACGAAGAGAAGTATAAAAAATCTCATGACTATCATCTTACCAATACAAAATTTGGATTTCTTACTGCGACTTTCAGTTTTGTTCTGATCCTGCTAGTTATTATTACCGGCGCGTTTGGCTGGCTGAACGGAGTGCTCACTGAAAAAATCTCTAGTCCGATTATTGTTTCACTTACATTCTTTGGAATTATATTTATCATCTCAGACATTCTTAATATTCCATTCTCTTTATACAAAATCTTTGTAATAGAAGAGAAATTTGGTTTTAATAAAACTACTGTTAAAACCTATATTACCGATAAGATTAAGGGGTACTTACTTACTATTATTTTCGGAGGTATAATACTCGGGTCTCTTTTATTCCTGATTGATAAACTTGAAAAAGATTTCTGGCTGTGGTTCTGGATGGTGATATCAGCTATACTTGTTTTTATCAATGTGTTTTATACTTCGCTTATCGTTCCTCTCTTTAATAAGCTCAAACCACTTGAAGACGGAGAATTAAGGCAATCCATCGAAGCATACAGTAAAAAAGTAGACTTTCCCCTTACCAATATTTTCGTAATAGACGGGTCTAAAAGATCCACCAAGGCCAATGCTTATTTTTCAGGAATAGGATCCAAAAAGAAAATCGTTTTATTTGATACCTTAATAAATAATCATACCAAGGAAGAACTCATTGCTGTACTGGCACATGAAGTAGGACATTATAAAAAGAAACACATTCAAACCGGCCTGCTATTATCAATTCTTCAAATAGGTGTGATCCTGTTTATTTCTTCCTTATTTCTCTTCAATTCTGATTTGTCAAAGGCCCTTGGTGCAGAAACAAACACCATACATCTTAACCTGATTGCCTTCGGAATATTATTCACCCCTATCTCGCACGTCATCGGAATCTTTATGAATATTTTTTCCAGAAAGAATGAATATGAAGCGGATAAATTTGCAGCTGTCACATACCAGGGACAACCTTTGCAGGATGCTTTAAAAAAATTATCAGTAAACAATCTGAGTAACCTCACCCCTCACCCTGCCTATGTTTTTATTCATTATTCGCATCCACCCCTACTGGCAAGGCTAAAGGCGCTTCAGCAAATAAAATTATAGGTGGCTATAAAAAAATTAGGCGCGCATTTCTGCACGCCCCCGCATATTGTCAATCCAATGACTTTATGCGCCACCCAAGATTTGTATATATAATGTTTTTCATCAAAGATAGGTTCCCGCTGTATCAAAATATGTGGAAAAGTATGAACCAGTGTCAGGCTGCTAATAACCAATATTTCCTTAAATTGATAAAATTTCCCATTTAATGTATCTTTTTGTTTTTTCTGAATTATTATTAATCAGTTCATTAAATATGAGCGTTATTAAGCTGCTGCATATAATATTTTAGGGTGTTTGAAGTAATTGG
>JAIERY010000042.1 GCA_019746425.1 Cytophagaceae bacterium | reverse complement strand
CGATCAGGCGGAACCGTGGCGGCCCGTCAGAACGCGAACGCCCGCTGACGGCTCTCCTTCGGCGGCTCGCGCCGCGGCGCGGCGCCTTCGTTCTCGAGCATCCAGAGCTTGGTGTCCGTGCCGCCCGGCGCGGAGAAGCCACCGAGCTTGCCGCCCGCCAACAGAACCAGTAGTAGGCTTCATCGCAGGACAAACAGCGCCTCCCGGAAGAAGAATGGGACATGCTGGTGCGATTGTAGGCGGAGCAGAAGATACAGCAGAAGCTAAAATGAAGATCATGGCCGAGTGCGGAATCCATGTGGTACAGTCACCTGCAGAAATCGGAGATACTATGGTGAAAGCGCTTGCGAAGAAAAAGCAGATGGCTTAAGCATAATTTACGATATAAATAAAAAAGGGAGCTCCGGCTCCCTTTTTTATTGCCTTTCGGAAAAATCGGATCACAACTTAGATGATCAACTTCACCGAGTTTATTCACAAAATATATGTAGTCGATTAATTTGGAAAACGATTGTACTTTGCCTTTTTATCATCATCTGATATTTTATGGAGATACTTTGTTGCTTTATAACAGGAGACAGCACCTATATATAATCCTAATGAAAGCCAAAAGAAATAAGACAGAAAATTTGGACGTTTAATTTCTCCTATATGAAATACAGTTACTATGATTACTATAATCCAAAATAAATATTGGAATATTGTTATGCACTTATAAGCTAAAAAAGTTAGTATTTTCCTTTTCATCTCCTCTTAAATGCTTTTCTATAAACTAAACTCCCAAGATATAATAAAACTATCAATGCTTTAATTTCTAAAAGATTATTCTTTAAAGCGGAAGGTAATTCATCTTTAAAAAAGAAAGACGCTATCAGTACCAGTATTGCAGTCAAAAGAATAACAGTATCGAAAGTTTTCATCAATAATTTATGGCCCTACTTGTACTGGAGGAACAACCGTTTCTTGACCCACTATTAACGAATCCCCTGCTTTTATTGTATCCTTATTCTTTGGATCAATATTATTAAGCTCCATTAATGTGTCAACTGTCGTTCCAAATCTTTCAGCAATATTAGTTAAATTATCATTTTGCTGTATTTTATAATTAAAATTAATATTTATGTTTGCATTAACATTAACAGTGCCATCTTCATTTGTACTAACAGGTCTTTTGCCACCAGTATAACCTGTAACTTCTGCGGTAACATTTTTTTTATCCTTCTCAGTTAATCCAGGCTTTTGTAAGGATTTTTTTGCTTCATCAATCCTATCAAAATAATCCTTCAAACCAGATGCTGCCGTAGCTACAAGTACGAGTCCAATTATACCTTTACCACCATTAAACTCTGGAAATTCATCTTCTGGCTTTTCTTTTAAATATGAACCTTCAAATGGCTTTTCTAATGTTCCAGCACGTAATTGATCATAAGGAATATCAAGATCATCAAAACTCAGCGTTGGTATTGAAGCAGGCGGTGCAAACATTTCAGGGTTTTGCTGTACAATAATTGTACCTGCTGTCACTGTTACAAGCAATACAATTCCTTCATAAATTAACCAAATAGCAACTACCGGATGCCGACCATCTGGATCTTTATATAAAATGGGATTGTTAGCCATTGCTGCATAGGGAGATTCATACGGTGTAAAAATAGGATCAGGAGACATCCACTTGCTTACTACTTCCGGTTCTAAGGTTGATTCAGAATATAGTGTGTCTTTTTCAACAAAATATTCTACTTTATCGGTAATAGTATTTACTATAACGGAACCAACTTTAACAAGTGTGTCATTAGGAATAATTTCCTGATATTTACCTTTGGTCAAAGAAAGCATTTTAACTTCAGAATCCTTTACACCTAGTGAACTAAAAGGATTTTGACCATTGAGTGAGTTAAATACTAAGCAAGTAAATATTAATAAAGTAACTTTGAAAATTCTCATATATTATAAATTAGTTATTGCCAATTTTTTTATTCTTATACTTTTCTTTTTCTTGTTCAAGCGAACTTAACCAATCCAAATACATTTCTTCCGGCATTTCTCTGTAACCTAACTTTACTGCTGTAACATAAGCTTTTTCCATTTCCTCATAAGTTCTTTTACACGCATCTATATGAAAAACTTCTTTTGGATAAGCGGCTTTATTTTTTGACATAGCTTTATCAAATATCTTTTTTAATGTTTCCCCTTTTAGTATTAAAGCATTTATATAATTAGGATAATATTTTAACGCAATATCAGTACATGCTAAAATAAAATTACTATCTATACCAAATTTTCTCTCATACCCTTTTGCAAGATCAATCACACACAAGGTTATAGTTTGTTTTGAACTTAGCGTATCCATATAAATTCCTGATCGGATTGCCGGAAGACTGATATACCCGGAAGCTGATAGCCAGGCATCAATTGGAAAATTACCACTCGTTAACTCTGTATTATACCATCCTATCTGTTTATTGCGATGTTTCAAATAAATATGATTTGGAGCTAAGGCTAAATATGTTGTCGCTCCCAATTCATCTGCTACAATTTTATATAAGAAAGGTAAGGAATGGCAATTGCCTGAATGGGTTTTAAGCAATTTGGTTACAAACATCTTTGACCAATCCTTATTTCCCATAAAATCATCAAAGTCATAGAGAAAGGGATAATGAATTATATTATTATAGGTAAATGCCTTAATAGTATCAGTCATAACGCGGAAAATAGCTCCATTTTTAGCAACATCTTCTATATCATTATAAGTATAGTTTACTAAGGAATTAGATTTCAAATAAAACTCACAAATTGTTAAAATTTTATCGATCTCTCCACAAAAATTTCTGTAATCGAGTTCATTATTCATGAAAGCATTTTCGGTGATGAAAACCGCTCTTTTGAAGCTTAAAGATTCTTTTGCTGTTAACATTCTTTCCATTTCAGCCAATGCTTGCCAATAGTATCCTTTTAAAGTATCTATTCTCATCTGCTGTAATTGCTCAGGCGTATATTGTAGGTTATTATTTTGAACAACTTTAACCTCATTCACAATAGTATCTTTAATTTGACTTTCAGGTATAGAGTTTACCAAGGTGTTTCTTTTACAGGAAACTGAAATTAAAAGTAAAAGTAAGACTGTATGTATAAAATTTATTTTCATTATTGCCCGACTTGTTTATTAATATTTGATAAAATTCTGCTATGCTCATTTTTTTCCTTTTCAGCTTCAACTGATTTAAGCCATGCTAAATATGCGTCCGCAGGCATATCTTCATAACCCATACTTCTAATTTCTGAATAATACTTATCATGTAAATCCCAATACTCTTTTGCCTCTTTGTTATAAGTAAAAAATTTATTTATGGCTTCATTTGTTCTTTCAATTCCATTGTATCTTCGTAGTAAATCAAACTTCCCAAAGTAAAGGTTGCTTTTTGTAGCTAAAGCATGATAGTTTCCTTTGGAAAAATATTTTAAAGAAAGATGGCTGCATTCCATTAAAAATTTTCCATCTGCAAAACCAAATCTTATTTGAAATCCATCTGCAAGATCATTTAAACAATGAGCAACTGTTTGTTTAAAATTAAGTGTGTCCATGTATAGGCCATTTTGCACAGCTTCAGACTTAACATATTGAGAAGCCATTATCCATTTATCGGTAACCATGTGTCCATTGGTAGTCTCAAAATTATAAATACAATTATTATTGTCTTTGAACTTAATATAGGAATGATTCGGAGAAAAGGATAAGTAAGCTTCTGTACCGAATTCTTGAGCTAATATCATATATAAAAGTGGAAGAGAATGACATTGGCCTGAATTAGAATATAAAGTTTTAACTACGAATTGTTTTGTCCAATTCTGACTTCCCCAAAAATCTTCAAAATCGTATTTAATAGGATAATGCTTTAAAGCCATTCCTGCATTAATATCCTTTCTTTCAATCGTTGAAGTATATAACTTATATAATACAAAATTTTTTGCAAATTTATCCGTCTCTTTATATCCATCGGTCTTCAATTTGCTTCTGCAGAATAAAATTAGCTCATCTATCTTTTTACAATAATCTTCATAATTCAGTTTATTATCATAGTAAGCATTTTCAACTAAATATACTGCACGTTTTAATTGTAAAGGTTTTTTTCCTTCAAGCATTTCTCTAATTTCACTCAAAGCTAAAGAGTAGTATTTTACACGTTCTTGAA
>JAIERY010000130.1 GCA_019746425.1 Cytophagaceae bacterium | reverse complement strand
TGCATGCACTCTGCGTCTTAGTTTGATTGAATACAAAAGGCCGAGATCCCTGCCTGCGCAGGGATGACGGACACTGTGGAACATTGGTAAGTAAGAATGTCCATTAAGATTTCCTCTCTTCACCAAAACAAAAAGCCCCGCTTCGCGGGGCTTTCTAACCAGGCTGTCTGGGGCAACAAACAGCCTATGATGAACACTAACTTATTTTTTAATAAACCGCTTTGTGGTATGCACACCATCTTTTACGAGCATAATGGTATAGATGCCAGGAGATAACTCAGCAACATTGATATGCTCTTCTGAGCCTGTGAATACTTCTCTTCCTTCAAAATTGACAATCCTTACTTTTACATCAGAAAAATTATGCGCTGATTTAATAAATATTTCTCCGTCGGCAGGATTAGGATAAACATCAAAGTTCAATTCTTCTGCAGATACCTGAACCGGTGCAGCTATTGCTCCCTGTTTGGAAATTCTCAGCCAGTTGATATTCCATCCTCCAGCCGCTGCATAGATGCCAAGATTATAAGTTCCGGCATTTACATTCACCGTATGAGATACAGTTACCCAGTTCTGCCAGCCTCCGGTTGCCGGGATGTTCAAAGCGCCAAGAACGATAGTCCCGCCGTTCAGATCTACTGACAATCTTCCACCTCCCGGCAAGCTTGCTACTCTATACTCAATAGTATAAGCGCCCGATGTGGGGAAGTTAATGTTGTTATAAGCCATCCAATCGCCTGCATCAATCCAGCCTACATTCAATCCCCCTCCTGCATCAGCAGTAGCTTCTGTCTGTACGCCGGACATAACAGAATAATTTTCTGCCTCTATTAAATTACTGAAGTTGGTATTGACAACTACCAATTTCCATTGGCCGCTTGCCTGGTTGACATTACTCCACTGCTGCACATTATCCCCTGCCTGTGTACCAAAGCCAGCTACTTCAACAATTTTACTGCTGTGCTTTGCAATCAGTTTGTAATAACCATCTCCTGTCGACTGTACAATGAATTGCTGATTAGCACCGCCTCCGTAAGTCCACTGCTGCACATTGGCGCCATCCGCAGTACTCACCCCGGCCACATCCATAGATTTACCGCTATGCTTGGCATTAATTCTATAAACACCATTTCCAAGATGCACAAATTCAAACTGCTGATTGGTTTGTCCATTGTATGACCATTGTGCAATATTGGCTCCGTCTCCCGTACCACCGGTAACATCCATATACAAACCGCTGTAACGGTTTTGCAGAAAGAATAATCCGCTCAGATTGGTAACACCTGTGGTGCGCACTCTTATTGAAGTAGCTCTGTCATTCCATCCGTTGTTCACCAGGCATGCGTTCTCGATAGTGATGCTTACAGACGCGCCGGTGAAATTGTCATTCTCATACAATACTACTTCATATCCTAAATTTACCTTCAGAGAAGAGATATCATCGTTCAATATTCCTCTTGCACTCAGTTGTGCCAAAGTATAATCACCTGCATCCAGCCCTACCGCTGCACCGGAGAAATTACAATCCCTATATACGACAGCAATTCCCGTCGTCGGATTTACCGGCACCGGAATAGAACCTGTGATGGTATAACTTCCCAATGAAGCATAATCAGAATATCCGTCTGTAGCAGGATTACCTGTACCTGTTCCATCTACTGATAAATAATAAATTCCCTGTGATACATTGATGCTCAGCGAGGCATTCACCCCTGCAGGATTGTAAGTTCCTATCAAAGCGCCGCTACTATTATAAAGCCTCGCGATGATATCAAGATCAGGATGGCGGTATACCGTGTTAATATTTAAATTAATGGTACCGCTTCCGCTGTTGAAAGAAAAGTAATCTACGTCCGATGTTCTCTCTATAATACCTGAGCGGTTTACATTGGACGAAGCAGGAATAGAAGTAGCCGCTGTAGTAGCATTGCCGTGATCGTCATTCCTGTATCCTACATTGTAAGTAGCGCTGGAAATCATTGCAAGGTCATCTTCTGTATTATTGGCAGAGTTGTATTCACCCCTGCTCCATTGAGTAATATTTTTATAATATCCTACACCCATGATAGGAGCCCAGTCGCCATGGCCGGCAAAATATCCTTCGGAAGGATTGATTCTTCCATCATGTCCCAGACCGAAAGTATGTCCGATTTCATGAGAAGCTGCTTCTCCTCCTGCTTTACCGCTCAGAATGAAAACCCAGCATGGGGTATCATCATTCCAGTTGAAAGAACCGATGTACGCCACTCCACCTGCACCTGGTGCGGCTGTATTGGTAGGAGTAAATATACATCTCATCCTCATGGTCTTCGGATAAGAATTAAAAACTGCTTCATTGGTAGTAATATTCAAATGGAATGGACGGAAGTCTTCGCTTATCAGTTCCCATGCTTCCTGTATCGCCGCATCAGACATACCTGATGGCTGTGCATTGATAGGATTACCATTATTCCATGGCGTTCCCGAAACATATTGTCCGTCGAAATCAAGCAGCACACATCCGCGTGCGCCAGGGAAACTTTGCAGATCGGAAACGGCTGGGTTCAAAGCGGCGATTTTATTTTTGGAAGGCGTGGGATACGATACTGCTTTATACTCTATGCAAATGATATCATGAATATCTACCGGCTCTACGAAAGCATTTCCCTTTTCGTCAGAGAAGTATTTAAAAGCTTTTTTCTCTTTCCTGAAAATAATATTTCCTTCCAGTTTACCATCAGTAACCTTTATAAAGAAACTGCTGGAATCGTATGCACTGACTTGTCCTGCCAGGTACTGATCGTTTGCGTTTTCCGATTTATTCAGATTAACTGACAAAGAAAAATTTTCTGTGGCTGATACCCGCTGCTGTATTACAGGCTTGCCGCTTTTCTTTTGCTTTGCGGCAGCAGAAAGCTGTTCTTTGATATCTTTTACAAAACCTTCCGTACCCCCCAGAGAATAAGATGACTCATCATGCTGAGCCACTACGCTACTGTATGCTCCAAGCAATACAAATAGCAATAAATAAAATTTAGTAATTGTTTTCATACACCTGATTTTTTTGTTTTAAATGTGATTTAAATAATTGCAAGATTGTTCTGCCTGATCAGGCAGAAATAGTAATAAATAATAACTCAGATAGCTGCAGTTAATAATAAGCTGCAGTAATTTGTGGGGTATCAAATAATGCGGGCGGAGATTTTTATTATCTAAAAATCATTTCATCATTTGAATATTTATCTGGTATAAAAATTATAAAATAAAATATATCAAAAAATACTTTTCTAATATTTATGACAAAATAGCTGATAAATTACCACGCTTTCTTAGGAATGTAATAATAACACCACTCTACATACGGTTGTATTTTATTCTTACCGGACAGAATGATTTCATAGGTAAAAAAATAAAAATAAATAGTTTACGTTAACGGAAAATTCATCTGAGAGCTTCATCTCAGGGTCTCCCGTGAGGATACATTAGGTTAAAAATGTTAATATTTATCGCATAAATAAAATTAACCGTCATTGCGAACCCTTTTCTTACAGTAAAAATTAAAATAACATCAGACCTTAATAAGAAAAGGGTGAAGCAACCCGTTTGATTTTTCTGTATTTTTATCGCTTCATTACATTCAGCTATGGAAAAAGGAGGCTCTGTTTATATTCTGACCAATAAAAATCATACTACATTATATACCGGAGTAACTTCTGATCTCTTCTCAAGAACTGTGGATCACAGGGAAAAGAAACATCGGAATAGTTTTACTTCAAAATATAATATCCATAAGTTAGTTTATTATGAAACATTTCATTGTATTGAAGAAGCTATTGCCAGAGAGAAGCAGATAAAGGGAGGATCTAGGAAAAAGAAACCAGCTTTGATAAATAAAATGAATCCTGAATGGAAAGATTTATTTGAAAGTGATCAATTCTAAATTAACGGATTGCTTCGGGCATTTCATTATTCCAATTATATAAGAACTATTTGTATTTTCTTTCTAGAAGCCACCATTACCCTCGCAATGACGGTTTCTTTATGATTTCTGCTATTTAAAAATTAGCCTGACATGTATACCCTATGGGACGTTGAAGGTATATCAATTCTACTTTAACACATTTAACCACTTGATTTAAATAAATTTAATTCAATGTCTTTTTTTCTTCTTTGATGTCGTC
>JAIERY010000296.1 GCA_019746425.1 Cytophagaceae bacterium | reverse complement strand
CGGGATAAATCGCCTTGATTTTTATTGTAATGCCCTTTTTTCACTATTTTTAATTTTAGTCGGATGACAGTAATTTATAATTTTAAATTTTCCTTTAAAGTATTTTCTAATGAAATAATTTCATTTTCATAAGCAGAAGTAATAGTAATGCTATCTTGTCTTTTAGGATTGTAGACGTTTAAATTTATAAACTCCATCCTGTCAGAAGATATATGCCTGGTAATGGTGAAGCTGTCTATTTCGAAAGACTTCTTTCCTTTGCCAATAGTTTTATTGTTTAAATCAATTTGCACCTTCGATTGGTTTGCAAGCATTTTGAATGTGTCTTTTATGCGCCACGCAATATACAGACTCAGCAAAACCGCGATGAATCTTCCATAACCTTCTGAATAATCCGTATTGTAAAGGAGTATACCAATAAAGGAAATGGCAAAGACAATATGCAGTATGTCGATCAAAGTGCTTTCAATACGTCTTTGGATGATGAGTATATTGGAGTCGACCAGCGGCTGTGTATCTGTGATGATAGAATAATCTCTTTTATTGATATAATACTTTATACCATAATGCAGAAATCCGCTGAGGGCTATAGCTAAAAATATCATTTTGCTTATCTCTTATAAACCCTTACATAATCTACTTCCATGGTAGTAGGATATTGAGTAGATACAGGAGCTTGTCCGGGATATGTTCCGCCGACAGCTACATTCAGAATGATGTAAAAATTGTCAGAGGAATTAAAAGGCCAGGCGTTTCCTATAGTGGTGGAAGGTGTTTGTGTGCCCATGTATTTACCGTCTACATACCATCTTATTTCCTGAGACTCCCATTCTACGGCATATTCATGAAAGTCCTGTGAGAGGTCTGCAGGACTTGTGTAAGAAGGACCTGAATATTGATGTCCAGAACATGGAGTACAATAATAATGTAAGGTGCCATTCCATAGGGTAGGGTTGGCATTTTTCAATTCCATTATATCTATCTCTCCTGTATTAGGCCAGGGCCCTGTATTGGGTAGCATCCAGAAGGCGGGCCATACGCCGGCCGCAGATGGAGCTTTGATGCGTGCTTCTATTCTGCCATATTTCCAGTCCGCTTTACCATAGGTACGGATTCTTGCAGAAGTATAATTATAACCTGTTGCGCTGTAGCTGGGTTGGTATAATGCTGTGATTTTTAAAGTACCTCCGGATACAGACGCATTGGCCGCGTTGCTGGTATAATATTGATCTTCACTATTTCCCCAGCCTCCGCCGCCGGTTTGAAAAGACCATCTTGTATTATCTATGGTAGATCCATCAAACTCATCGCTCCATATAATATCCTTATATATGAGTTTCTCATCTTCCTTTTTCTTGCAGGAAATAAAGAGGGGTAATAGAAATAGAATGGCGGAGATTCCTGAATAAAAACGGGACATGGATATGAAGATACGAAAATATTTACTGACAAGGAATTATTTCTTTATGAAGTAAATAGGAAGTGTTGCAAAGATTACGAAAATAGGACTAAGCTGAAGTAAGATGACTTTAATAGCGATGTTGAATTTGCTTTCGCTTTTAAAGCATTTAGTTTGCGCTTCCATTTTCTTATCGTTCCAATAAAACATCAAAGGGATAATAAAGCTTATAATTGCAACTGTGGTAAATATGTAATAGCTTAATTCATGAAAAATATCTAAGCCAAATAATACTCCGAAGAAAAAATAAAAAGTCATCACATTCACGCTTACAGTAAATGCAATTTTGCTAACAGGCCTTTCATCATAATATTTATGGTACAAAAAATAAACGTAGTATAAAAATTTCATCCTATTTCTTATAATAAATAAACACCGCCACCGCCATCAGCATCAGCGCAGTGATTTTTTTCCAGTCAATAGGAATCGCTCTTCCGGTGATGAAACCAAAATGATCTATGATGGTGCTGCAGGTGAGCTGTCCGACGATGAGGGTAATCAATGCCGCTGCAATGCCAACCCGTGGCACGGCTATCACCATAATAAGTATGTATATAGCGCCTAATAATCCTCCGGCGAGCTGCCACTTTGGAAGCCCCCATACTTCGCTAATGTTTCCTTTGCGCATGAAAAGCATAAGCAGGGAGAGGAAAATGGTGCCTACCAGAAAAGAAACAAAAGCGCCTTCGGTAACACCAACTTTTTTGCCAAGCTCCCCATTAACGCCCGCCTGAATGGAAGTAGCCGCGCCGGCTATTAAGACTAATATGAGAATTAACCAGTTCATATAATTTATTTATAATTCAAGCTAAATAAAATAGAAGTGAGGAGCAAGGAAAGCAGTTTTCCAAGAGAATTAATTTCTTCTGAATATTAAAAAGAGATAAAATATTTGCAGCCGGAAGGTTTCTTATTGAGGGAATAAAAGAAAAATCGGAGCAATGTATTTACGAATTTTTCCAATGGATCTGACCATATGACAAATAGCTAATTGCAGAAATCTCTGCACTCAGCACTCAAATCTCAGCACTAAAAAACTACTTCGCGTTATTGATTACTTTTCGTATGAAACGGAACATGATATACTCTTCGCTTTCTTCGTCTTTGGAGAGCACCATTTCCTGCAGGTGTTGGATTACTTTGTTTTTGATGATATCGGTGCGGAGGTATTTGGCAGCGTTTTCTTTAATATAGAATCTTCTTTCTTCTTCACTGTGTGACCAGAATTCCTGGTAAACTTCCTGTATCAGGAAATTACATCTTTCTGAATGAAGCATAGGGAAAGACCTTGAGCGGATGGCTTGAATTTCATGATCGGAGATCAAACAGTCTGAATCAGCGATACATAAATACAGGTATATCAGATAGTGCTCGTATACCCAGTTTGAAACAACCTTTTCGTGTACCATTTACTAAATAGGGAGCTTGTAATAGCTAATACAAATTTGGCTCCATTCCGGATGATAACAAAAAAATAATCCCGAAAATTTCCCGGGATTACTTATAATCTTTTATAATTTATTACATACCGTTTTTAATACAGCTGATAGGTAGTGGTATTGCTCGTGATTATTACAGTAGTAATTTTATAGGCATTAGACTGACAGTCATTTACAAGGGTAGGAGTAGCTGTCGTAGTATAGTTCCATTTATAGCCTGCTTCTACGTCGATGTAAGCAGGGCTAACGAAAGGAATGGTAACATTTAACCTGGCAAGCCCGCTTTTAAGCAGGTAAGGTCCGGCCCAGGTCGTTCCGCAGTTTCCCCATACAAAGTTATTCGTAACCTGTGTTTCATAGTAATAATCGCCTTCCAGGGTTCTGCCTATTTCTGATACGTTTACAGAGTTAATAGTCGTATCAGCCGCAATCGTAAGGGTTAAGCCTGCCCAGCCGCTGGAAGCATTTGACCAGGTCCTTACCTGGTAATATTTATGCTGGCGAACCTGCCCATTGGCAAAGGTAATATCCAGGGCGCCTCTTATTTTATGCCTGATGGTTTGAGCATTGGTCACAGCCTGCCAGATATAACCTCCATCCAGGTTAGTAACCTTGATGGTACCATTCAAGGTGATAATACTTCCGTTAGCCTGTACTTCAACTTTATAGTTGGTGAAGGTAACTATAAATATGGCTCCGGCATTATTAAAGCCAGGTCCGTTTTCCAATACATAAGAAACCTGTCCGCTTTTGTATTTATACCCGCAAGGCGTCGCATTTCCATAGTTTATTTTGTAAACCTTAAATCCGTTAGAGGTAGTTGAAGAGTCTACCGATACGACACCACAGGGTAGGTTGTAGGCAGACATTTTCATATTCCAGCCACCGCCGTAGTTATTATTGATCATGTCATTTACGTCTTCTATGGCTTCATCCATTTCAGCATCGCCGGCCTTGTCGCTCTGCTTTACTTCCTCCTGAGGATCTGGTTTAGGCGGTTCTTCATCTTTTTGACATGCGGTAAAAATGGTTAAGGAAAATGATAAGGCTAAAATGATAGCCAGATTGATGTTTTTCATAAGTTTTAAAGATTAAGGATAGTGCACTATTAAACGCAAAATCCAGGCCAGCGGTCTTTGCCCTATGTTAAATTTATTAATAATCCTTTATTTTATTGAATTTAAATATTGTCATCCGAGATAAACAGTTTTAAATAAATCGATTCCTTTAAAAGTACAAAGGCGGATTTTACATTTTG
>JAIERY010000216.1 GCA_019746425.1 Cytophagaceae bacterium | reverse complement strand
GTGTTAAAGAAAATAGAAAATATGAAAAAATTTATACACATGAGCTTGCTTAATCCATAGAAATCGGCGTCATTCGTTTTATTTACCAACCAGGGCAAAAATAAGGAATTTATAAAGCCTTGGCGATAGCCATTTTAGGTGGGTTATTATTTTTTTGGACTCAATTATTTTTGTATACAGGTCAGCATCATCACTCAAAAAGACACCTTCATACTACCGGCCTGATAGCAAAGCCTTCAGGCAGAAATAAGCTGAATGTGTCTCCATTGGGATGAGCGATGATCTGCTCTACCAGTTGCAGGGCAGTAGTGTCGGGAACAGGCAGGGGAGCTATCACTTTTTCAGCTACCGGCTCATTTTTTACAGAATCTATAGTCTTTAGCGAATTAGGCGAAACTTTGCCATTTTCTGACTTATCTTCTGAACAGGAAACTATTACCAAAGCGAATAAAAAATCTGAATAGAAATACGAAAAGAAAAATGAAGTTTCATGATGATACTAATATGAATCAGTTTAATTTTACTCAATTTTATAAAGGTAACAATAGTATACCAAATGCGAAAACTTCAGATTCTGAAGTTTTAAAATTGACCTTCGCTTCAAATTATTTTATCAGATATGAGTGCTTCCGGAGCCAACACCTTACAGGTATTTAAGAATTTAGTAGGTATTAAATTTGAGATGTACAACAGTCTCTTTACCTCCCTTCCTTTTCACCGAGTAGAAAAAACCGGTGTTCTTTTGTCTCTATTCCTTTTACATTGTGAAGAAGGGTTTAAAAAGGAGCAGAGCCCTGTAGATATCATTGACACATTTTTCAAACAATATACTTCTTACGAAACCAGCCAGGAGCAGACTGATCTGCTTTTTCGTTTTGTGCAATATGCAGAAAGACAGGTGGTCTTATTTGATGCCCTGGAAGATGCGGCATTTTCAGAGATCAATGACATGTACGGAGTCGGAACCTTAAAGCATTTGCAATCGGAAATTGTACAGGCTCAGAAAGAGTCTGATCTGTCGGAACGACTTAAGGATTTTTCGGTACGCCTCGTGTTGACAGCCCATCCCACCCAATTTTATCCAAGTGAAGTGCTTGGGATTATACATGATCTTGCCAAAGCGCTTGCCAATGATGATACCGCCCTGGTCAATACTTATTTACAGCAATTAGGAAAAACTCCTTTCTTCAAAAAAGTAAAACCCACTCCTTATGATGAAGCGGTGAATCTGATATGGTTCCTGGAGAATGTATTTTACCAGTCAGCCGGACAAATTTTATCCAACCTGAAAAACCAGTTTCCCAATGCTATTCACGACAATAATCCATTGATAAGAATGGGTTTCTGGCCAGGAGGAGACAGGGATGGCAATCCATTTGTAAAATGTGACACTACTTTGAAAGTTGCGGAAGCATTGAGAGGCGGGATCATGAAAAGCTACTACATGGATGTACGTAAGCTTAAAAGAAGATTAACATTCAATGGAGTAGAAGATGCGCTGGCCGGACTGGAAGAAAAGTTTTATAACAATCTCTTCGTTCCCGGATATAAATCTGATCTTTCCAAAGAGGAGATCAAAGAAACGCTTCAAAAGATCAGGCAGACTATTATTGAACAGCATAATGGTTTGTTCCTGAGTCTGGTTGAAAATCTTATCAGCAAGGTTGAGTTATTCGGTTTGCATTTTGCTTCACTTGATATACGTCAGGATAGCTCCATTCATACAGAGTTAATTGAATCTGTTGCAGAAAAGACTTCTGCTTTGCCTAAAAACTATAAAACACTTTCTGCAAAAGAAAAGATAGAGGCTTTGCTGAATGTTAAAGAACCGATTGACGCCGCTGTTTTTGAGAATGAATTGCATAAAGACAGCATCAAAACAATTGCCGCTATAAGAACCATCCAGAAATGGAACGGGATAGATGGTTGTCACAGATACATTATCAGTCATACTACCAGTGCGCTGAATGTAATTGAAGTATATGGATTGTTCTTGCTGAGCGGATGGAAGCCTGGAAAATTAAGCATTGATATCGTTCCGCTTTTTGAGACCATCGATGATTTACGAAATGCACACGGTGTGATGAAAGCATTGTATGAGCATCCTGTGTACCGCAAGCATTTACAGAAGAGAAAAAATACCCAAACCATTATGCTAGGTTTTTCAGATGGAACCAAAGATGGCGGATACCTGATGGCTAACTGGAGTATTTATAAAGCCAAGGAAGAGCTTACTTCTCTTTCGAGGCAATATAATATTGAAGTAGTGTTCTTCGATGGCAGAGGCGGGCCTCCGGCAAGAGGAGGAGGGAAGACCCATCAGTTCTATGCGTCTATGGGAAATAATATTGCTAATAAAGAAATACAACTTACCATACAAGGGCAAACGATCAGTTCTAATTTCGGAACTACAGAAGCTGCACAGTTCAATATCGAACAGCTGATGCATGCCGGTATCAGCAATGCACTTTTCACGTCGAGAGAAAGTACGCTGACAGATGAAGAAGAAGAACTCGTGACCAGCTTGTCTAAGGAAAGTTATGAGGCTTATAATAAACTGAAAAACCATCCAGGTTTTTTAGAATATTTAAACTACATCAGTCCTTTGCGCTATTATGCAGAGACCAATATCGGGAGCCGCCCTTCCAAACGTAAATCAGGCAACCTGAATCTTAACGACCTGAGAGCTGTGCCTTATGTAGGTTCATGGAGCCAGCTAAAACAAAATCTTCCCGGGTACTATGGAGTAGGAATGGCGTTCGAGAAACTGGAAGCTGCAGGCAAATGGAAAGCGCTGAAACACCTCTATGATCATTCGCTTTTCTTCAAGACCTTGCTGGATAACTGTGAGATGGCTATGAATAAATGCTATTTTCCGCTGACTGCATTTCTTTCCAAACATCCTAAGTATGGCGAAGTATGGAATATGATCCATGATGAATACCTACGCACGAAGAAGTATTTGTTGAAGTTATCGGGAGAGAAAGATCTGATGGGGAATAATCCTGTGAACCAGCTTTCAATTTACATGCGTCAGCGAATTGAATTTCCTCTGATTACTATTCAGCAATATGCTCTTACCAAAATAAGAGAGATGGAAGAACAATCACTTGATACGCCTGATAAAAAGACTTTTGAGAAGATGGTAATGCGCTGCTCGTTTGGAATTATTAATGCGGAGAGAAACTCTGCTTAATTGGATTATTTCCACAAGAACTATATTATAAATTTTTCAGTACAATTATCTCTTTAAAATTTATAAATCCGTTTCCCATAGGTATTATGGTTAAAATTTTATCTTCAGCTGCCGGGCAATACGCTTGATAAATAGTAAATTAAAGCTTTTATGGAGTGTTACTATCGTATGATATTTTTTAACGATAGTCTTTTGGGGCTTTAAATTGCTTTAATTATTCTCAAATACTTTTCAATGCTAAAATGATTTTCTTATCTTTTTCGTCAATAAACCACAATTACTAAACTATGCAATTCAACAGATTATTGTTTTTATCAGTCTTTGCGCTTTTCCTTTCATCTTCCTTCGCGCAGAACGTATTAAAAAATTCCGGTATGGAAGACCTTGAAGGTTGGAACAACTGGGGAAATGGTGTGCAGGATACCAGTAAACATTCAGGAGAATACAGTTTGAAAATCTCCAATGACGAATTTAAATGGAGCGGGGCAGATCAGATTATTATCTTTCCCAAAGGAGCAAAAAGACTTACGCTGAGCGGATGGATGAGAACCGAGAATGTGGAGAAGGGCTCCAATCCATGGGAGTCGGCAAGGATAGCGGTAGAATTTTATAATGAAGACGGCAAGCAGGTAGGAGGATACCCACAGGCAACAGCCCAGGTATTTGGAACTACAGCATGGAGACCATACAAGAGAATGTATCCTATTCCTCCTGATGCAGCTAATGTTAAAATACAATTGGCATTAGGAAATGCAAAAGGTACAGTTTGGTTCGATGATGTGGAAGCAACGCTTACAGGTGAAGGAGGAGTAACAATGGAAGCCGGATCTTTCCTGGCAGCAAAACCCACAGCTCAGGATTCTATCAGGATAAACCAGATCGGATATCACCCCGACGGCCCGAAAGTAGCGGTAGTAGTTGCACCAACTTCCGATAAATTTT
>JAIERY010000229.1 GCA_019746425.1 Cytophagaceae bacterium | reverse complement strand
CCTACCGCTACCTGTTTGATCAAAGCAAGCCATTCAAGCCCGCACCAATTATTGAATGACGATTTACGAATGACGAACGACGAATAAAACATCTCCATCTTTCCCCGTCATTCCCGCGCAGGCGGGAATCTCGTCCTTTTGTACTAAGTGCGATTAATGTAATGCAACTTCCCAAGCCTCAAAAGGTGGTTCCACTTTATAATTGGAGTAATAATATGAACGTAAGTAATCGGTAGCTCGCTTCTCGGCATATTTCGCGTTAACTACTTGCCCATTTTCGTCCAACTCTATAACTGTTTCCGTGGCCTGTCCCCAGACAGGACACCTACTCTGCCCCTATATATTCTAGTTTGCAAGAAGGACTGTTAATGAAAACCTCTCCGTAACCTGCGTTATGGATTTTGTAGTACATTTTGGGATATAGAGAAAAGGTATCCCCAATGCTATTCTGTGTCCTGTCTGGGGACAGGCCACGGCAGCATAAATTGCAAATACTTGTTCAATTGCACTTGGTTCTTCACCATAAAGTTCGATATAATTTATTCCTTCCAACATTGTAATGTGTGCCGCTTGCCATAAAGTATGCAAAAGTTCGTAGTGCACCACTAAAAGAATTGCTTAATTTCATATATTTTATTTAGGTCTAATTATACTTTCCGCTTCAACTCATACACCAAACAATCATCCTCTCCAAAATATCTTTGTTCTACAAATTTAAAACCCAGCCGCTCATAAAAGCGATGTGCTTTTTTATTGGAAGCAAGAGGATCAATAAGAATAGCATTTACTTTTTTATTTTCAAAGCAGCGAACAATGGCCTGACGCATCATCTCTGTTCCATACCCTTTTCCCAGATCGCTTTCATTGCCGATCCAGATATCAATAGCCTTATAACCTTCTGATATCTCTCCCCAGTAATGACTTTCTTCTTGTTGCGGATCTATAATTTGCATAAAACCTATAGGTCTTTTATTAAGCTCTGCAATTAAAAGTTCCCTCCACTCAGGACTTCTTTGCAATTCTATTTCCCAGTTCCATTCCTGATCATTATCCGGGTCTGAATTTTTAGCGCTTATCACGTGAGGCTGCCGCTCCCAATTACGTATCAATTCCAGATCAGAAAGTAATGCTTTTCTTAAAATGATGTTGTTTGTCATTTTATTATTAAGAATGTCATACGAAACATTTTCTCCTTTGTCATCCTGTAAGGATCTTGTTGATTAAGAGCAGTGCCATAAAGATAATCTCTACTATATATCGAAGGTACTATAGATTAAATGACAAGTTTCCTTCTGAATTACAAAAAGTATAAAGTTCTAATGGTAAGTCCTGTCAATTGCCAATTAAAATAAATGGCGCCCAGTAATAAGGCTGGGAAAATTTTCCTTCTTTGATAAGAGCTAATTTGGCACGGCGTAAAGCCAGGTAATAATCATAGCTACCGTAATTCATGGCAATTTTGGAAAAAAGTAAAGTTCCATAAAAGTCGATCATTAATTCCGAGGTAGACTCATCGGATACCGTCCACAACGAAACCATAACGTTGTTTGCTCCTGCATAGATAAGGGCTCTCGACAAACCTATAATTCCTTCTCCTTTTTTTATTTTTCCCAAACCTGTCTGGCATGCAGAAAGTACTACAAGATCTGCTTTAATTTCAAGGTTGTATATTTCGCCTGAAAAAAGATCGCCATCTTCTTTTTTGTCTTCTGAGGCATGTAGAAAAATCTGTGATAGCTCGGGTTTGTCTTCGTTTACAATACCGTGTGTGGCCAGGTGAATGAATTTGTAATTTTTGAGCTGAGTTGATTTTATATTTTTCTCATTAGCTTCTTCATTAAGCAGAACTTTAGTGTTGGCGTTATTATTCTTAAAAAGCTCATCAATCTTTGAAACCTCTGCTGCTGTTCCGGGTAAAGACTTCAATCTCTTGGATGCATCAAAGTTTACAGGAGCACAAAGCAATATGGAAGAAGCCAAATTCTGAAAATCTTTTTCTTTATTGCGTGTTTCGAAAAATAATATGGAAGAATAATTATAACTGAAAGAATATTTTTTAATCAGATAGGCAAGGTTCCTGAAATCCGGAGTAGTCTCTTTTGGTTTTTGTGAGATAAGGGCTTCGTAAGGAATACTTCCCAGTTTTCCGTCAGGTATAACAATCAGATGTTCAACTTTTCCTGCGATTCTCGCAGGAAAAATATCCTTATAAATATTGTAGGCGCTTTTTATATATGCAGCGGAGATATTCAGCTTAATAGCATTTCGAAAAGTAGCCACTTCTTTATTGAAATCAGCATTTAAAGGTATGTTCTTTACTTTGAATGATTGTTTGGAAACAATAAAAACAAATATTCTCTTTTTATTCTCCGCAAGAAAATAACTTAGTATAGCTTCATCCGGATTAAGCACACGCTGGATGTCTTTTACAGATAATGTCCTGGTGTTGTATTTCAGATTAAAGTATTCAGGATAATTTTTCTCGAGGCCTTCAATCAGTTGTTCGTATACTCTGTTAAGTTCAAATAATTTATTCCTGTAAGCTTTTTCTTCATCCGCTTTCGGACCCTGTGCAATTTTTTGTTCGAGAAAACTGATTTCGTTTTTCAGGGACTTTTCCTTCTCCAGAATGGTATCGGGAATACCTGCAAAAGATTTGGCATTGGCATCCGCGATTGATTCCAGTAATACCGAACCTTTATTTTTTTCAGAATAATAAAAGGCCTTTTCCAGGTAATATTTCTTTTTCAGTGTTACTTCACTTAATGCAAAGGCTGTACTGATGGCATCTTCATAAATTTCTGATCCCAGTTTTCCTAATTCTATTTTGTCTTTACTCGAAGTTCTTATCTGGCGAAGCTTGCCGATGAGCGTGTCACATGCAGCAAGTGTGTTGAAAGATATTTTTAAATCATCCAGCTTCAGTGTTTTGGAATAATGAAGGTTTTCCAGCATCCTTGATTTCATGATGAGGGAAACAAGCAGCACATCGGGATTGTAATAATTTTTAATAACAGGATTTACATAAATATCTTTATTGTTAAAATCATGTACATTGGCGTATATGGCATTTTGGAAATTCGCCAGAGCCTCTTTATAATTCTCCATATCAGAATAAATATTGCCAATGGAATTATAAGTGCTGGCAATTTCAGGATGTTTCTCGCCATAGTTTTTTTTGTAAACATCCAGCGCTTTCTGCTGATATTCTAAAGCAGTCATCGCCTGGTCGCTTTCAAGATACGACTCTCCCATATTGCTGTAAACAAAAGCCACATTCGTATGGTCTGGCCCGTACAACGATGACCAGATCTGCAGAGATTTTTCTAAAGTAATCAAGGAGGCTGCGGGGTCTCCCTGCTTCCTCTGGATGATGCCGATGTTGTTTAATGCTACAGCAATGCTGGGATGATTAAGCGGATAAACTATTTTATAAATATTAAGCGCCTGGTTATAGTATTCAATAGCTTTCTGAGGATTCTCATTGGAATATATCAGCCCAAGATCATTATATGAAGCTGCTATTAGGGCATGGGTATTTCCCAGTATAGACATTCTCATTTGCAAAGCCTGCTCCATATGCTCTATGGCTTTTTGCTGGTTGCCCTGAAGCCAGTTCAACAAAGCAATATTATTATAACATTGTGCTTTGCTTATAGATTGATCATTACCACTGAACTGGTTGAGTGAATTATTAAAATATTCTTCCGCAAGATCCTGTCTTCCTTTTCCCAGGTAGTTCATACCAATCGTATTCAATATGTCTGCTCTTTCATTTACTAAGTCTTTGGTACAGGCTTGCAATGCACCTGCTGCTATTTCCTGAGATTCATCCAGTTTGCCCTGTCTGGTCATGCAGCTTGCCAGGCGGCATTTGCAATAGATAGATTCTTTTTTTTCGTTCTGGCCGTATAGGGAATCAGCAAGTTTGTATAACGGCGCGCACATTGAGAACTCCCCTGATTCATACAAAGAATCCGCTTTCTGTTTTAAGAAGCCAGGTTTTTGCGCGCTTAATGAGAATGAAAAGAAAAAGAAAAAAAATAATAAGAATATTCGCATAACTAAATCAAAATTTAATACGAATGAAATCCAGTTCATCCAATAAAATCCCTGCCTACCGGGAGGCTATAAATT
>JAIERY010000413.1 GCA_019746425.1 Cytophagaceae bacterium | reverse complement strand
TGTCTATTGTTTCGATAATTTTTTTATCCCAAAACTATCCTTTTTTCAATTACTCCCCAACTTTTAACGCTGACCCTGGAATCGTCCAGGTCATCGCCTACACGAATGGTGGCGATGCGGGATTTATCATCCATGATGTGGAGGGTGTTTTGGTCGCCTTGTTCGCCGCCGATGATCCAGCTTCCCTTGCCTACTACAAGGTTAGGTATGGTATCAGAATAGGAAGAGGCTTTGGTATGCTCGAAGATGCCGTCGATATAAACCGTACTCCTGTATCCGCCGCTTTGCTTTCTTGTCAGCTTCTTTACTCTGTTCCCGCCTCCATCATATAGATAGTGCGCATACTGTGTCGGCTGACTTGAACCTGCCTGTATTCTGAAGCTTCTTATTCTATCCGCATAATCATATTCATAGAATCTGCTTCCGTTGTTATCATCGCTGGTGATATTTCCATTCACATCATGAATGAATGTATAAGTATTGGCACCGATGACAATCGTGTTTAACTTATTCTTTCCGGAGACATAATTAAATGTCCGGGTAAAGTTTCCTCCTGTCGAAGTATGCTGAAGAGAAGAAATATTTCCAAGCTTATCATAAGCATAGCTTTGCGAGTAGCCGCGCTTGGCAGTTGTGTCTTCGGGGTAATAGGTTTCATCCCACTCGGCAGGAAGGATGGTATCTTTCTCTCTTCCATTCGCTGTTAATAATCTATAAAGCGGATCGTATGTAAAATCCCTTGTCAGCTCATTCGGCGTGGCTCCATATCCTGATCCTGTAGTCTTATCGTTAATGCTTTTAATATTCCCTGAAAGGTCATAAGTATAAGCCAGGTTCTGTACTACTCCGCCATTCGGAGCATATACCAACCCTGTCTTTGTGTATTTCTCTGTTTTTAATCTTGTGAGACGGAAATTATTTTCATCGTACCGGTATCGTGTCATGATGCCATTGCCGAATGCAATAAGCAACCGCTGTCCTTTCGCATTGTAGGCTATTCTTTCTACATAATTTACTGTCGAGGATGCTTCGGTATTTTTCAGATCAACTTTAGTTAAGGCTCCTGCTTTATTATAGGTTGGAATAATAATTTTCCGCTGGCTGGCCTGATCCTGGGGATAGGTCATCTTCTTTACTCTGTTAAGTCCGTCATACTCCATGCTGGTGATATATTCCACTGCATCAAGGTCTGTATCGGTCATTGTTTCCCAGTCCACGCGGAAAGTATTGATGCCCCAGCCGGGAGGAGGAGAATCAAAAACGGAAAGTATCAGATCGTCGGAAATCACCTGTCTTATCTTCTCGGGTACATTGCCTTTGAAGTCGTAAGCATTGATCTTTGTCAGTCCTGCTTCATCGTAAACCCGGTATGGTTTTCCTTTCAGGTTGCTGTTCTGAGGATTGGTAAGTCCGGCATTGTCTCCGTAAATGGTTTTCTGTCTCAGGGTAACACTTTCTGCTGTCTTATCCCTTGCCCATACTTTTTCAGGCCTGTTGAGTATGTCATAACTGTTAAGCACCAGCGCGCCTTTCGCATCTCTTAGTTCCAGCGGCATGTTCATGCAGTTCATAAACACATACTTGTCTCCTCCGTCAATGTGTGTTGTTTTTAATGGTCGGTTGGCCAGGTCGTATTTGTGCTGGAAGGTAATTCTTGCTAAGGTATCGGTAACTTTTGTGAGGTTTCCTCTGATGTCAAACTCATACTGCATTACTACCTGTTCTGATTCACTGGTTGAGGAGGTTAATCTGTCAATGGTTTTGATCGTTCTTCCTAAGGGATCGATAAGAGAAGAAGCTGGTGTATTGATGTGTTCGTTGGGAACAGAGGTATCACCGTAGTGGGTATAGTCTCTGAGGTCGTTGGCGTCGTAGGTGTAGCAGGCACGAGCAAAATGTTAAGGAAAAGCAGCACATTCGCATTCTGAATTATTATTAGAAAGTCAGGTTGATTAATATACAGGACGCTCGCCAGAGGGGGTAAACAACTTCGACATACTTCCGGGATTCTTCTTTTGAGCTTTACAACAGATGGGGACAGGGAGTTTACGAAGACGATGACTTAAGAAGCGGTGACTTCTGCGGAGGCAGCCTGGCTGATGGTTGTACTACTATTTACATTAAAACAGGTTGCGGTGAAGAGGAACTTAAAGGATGGCTGCACATCATCAGCAATGAAGCTTCGAATAAATAATCTTTAATTAGGATATATAATATAACGCCGGTTGAACAAACCGGCTTTATGTTGACAAGTTGCCTTATAATACCGGAAATAAGATATGAAACAGGGTTTTTTATTTTGAATAAGGCCAAATTTGATTTTTATTGATAGATAGTATAAATATTTAATACTTATCAGATCTTTTTGCTTAGAATCGTCTCATTTTTTCCTGATTATATAAAATTTATCACTATGTTTTTATTGAGTAATATAATCCTCCAAAAACCACAAAAATGATCAGATTTAAATGTTTTATATGGTACTAAGGTGGGATTTTTAATATGAAAAAAGTCCCCATTTTACCCCTTGAAAACACATTTATCTTATTTTTTTTTGTTGCGCTCTGACTACCTATTGTATTTTAGGTATAAATCAATATTGACGACTGAAAGCAGGGGGTGGCAGGGGCAAGTAATCGGATAATAAATGAATAAGTATGGGAGAGAGGGATGGAGAACCAAATACAGATTTTGTAAGGTTAATCATACTGTACTAAGGCAAGAAGGGTAAATGTAATTTAAGTTGATGTTCCCGTAAAAATGGTTTGCGGGGAAAAAATTGGAGATAAAGGAAAAATTCAGGGGTATAAACATCAAAATTGAGGAAATCAGGCGGGTTTTGATTGTAATTAAGGTGCAATTTTCCAGAAGGCTTAGGGGAGAAAAACTTATAATAAAATAAAGAAAAAAGAAAGAAAGCTTTTTGGAAACCTTTAAAAGAATTAACGTATTACCCTATAGGGCTAAACCAATAATAATTAAAACTAAAACTTAATTAACCATCATTTTTACCGTTAAAAATTAAGCTTTATGGCTAAAACCACAACTACCACAAAAAAAACCAAAAAAAGCTCTATTCAGGTTGCTACTAATGGAAAGCATACCGCAAATGGAGCATTAAAAGAAATCACCAGGAAAATGGAAAATGCAGGTCCGGATCTGACAAGAAGATTTGAAAAAATTCCAACGGAGATTTATTCAAGTTCTGCCGTAGCTTCCAAAGCTGTAGCAAATGAAATCGCTCAGTTTATCCGCAGCAAACAGATACTTAACAAACCATGTGTATTAGGACTTGCAACCGGCTCTACCCCCAAAGCCGTTTACAAAGAACTGGTAAGAATGCACAAACAGGAAGGTTTGAGCTTTAAAAATGTAATCACTTTCAACCTTGATGAATATTATCCGATGGATCCTGAGTCTTTACATAGCTATGTAAGATTCATGAAGGTTCATCTTTTCAACCATATAGACATACCTAAAGGGAACTGGCATATACCAGACGGAACTATCGCTACAGATAAAATCGCAGAGTTTTGCCAGGAGTATGAAAGAAAGATTGAAGCTGCAGGAGGAATAGATTTACAACTTTTAGGAATAGGTCATACAGGACACGTTGGATTTAACGAGCCAGGTTCACGTATCGATTCTAAAACCAGGTTAATTGCTCTGGATCATTCTACAAGAGCTGCTGCATCAGGCGAATTTAATGGCCTGCAGAATACACCAAGAAAAGCAATCACACTCGGTGTAAGCGCGATCATGAATGCCAAGAGAGTAATTCTGATGGCATGGGGCGAAGGAAAAGCGCCGGTGATCAAACTTGCAGTAGAAGGATCAATCACAGAAAGAGTTCCTGCTTCTTATCTTCAGAACCACAGCAATTGTACTTATGTGCTCGATGAGCCGGCAGCATCATTGCTTACAAGAGTTAAGACTCCATGGCTGGTAGAAAACTGTGTATGGGATAAGCAGACAATCAGAAAAGCGGTAACTCATCTTGCGCTTACTCTTAACAAGCCAATTCTGAAATTAACAGATAAAGACTATAACGATAACGGTATGAGCGATCTGCTTGCTGCTCATGCTAAAGGACATGCTTACGATATCAATATCGATGTT
>JAIERY010000425.1 GCA_019746425.1 Cytophagaceae bacterium | reverse complement strand
GGCGCTGCCGATGCGACACATGGATTAGGAGGCATTACAGTATCAGCAACTCCGTCAAGATTGTATATGGGAGGCGGTGGTGGAGCGGGAGATGATGATGAAAACTGGGGAACAGCAGGAGGACCCGGAGGAGGCATCATCCTGATTTATGCCAACACTATTATCAATAATAATTTTACTATTTCAGCAAGAGGGAATAATGGAGTTACCTCTCCTGCAGGAGGAAACAGCGGACAAGATGGTATGGGCGGCGGCGGCGCAGGAGGAACAATCGCGCTCCAGGCAAATACATTTAACTTTACCAATGTCCCGGTAAATGCAAATGGCGGCCTCGGCGGAAGCAGTGATCCTGCAGCCGGAACATTTACTTATCATGGCCCGGGAGGAGGAGGAGGAGGAGGACTCATCTGGTTTTCTTCCGGAGTAACGCCGGCAGGAGCTGTTACAAGTGTAACAGGCGGCGCGGCAGGATTTACAAGAAATCATGATGCGACAAGAAGTAACTGGGAAGCTGGTGTCGGCTCAACAGGACAAGTAGATTTTAATTTTATGAGAAATGAATCGACTTGTGGATTACCAGTTACCTTACTTTTGTTCGACGCTATTATTATAGCAGAAAAAGTAAAACTTGTATGGTCAACTTCCTGGGAAAAAAATAACGCGTATTTTATAGTAGAGCGATCTGCTAACGGAAACAATTTTAGCGAAGTAGCATATGTACAAGGCAATGGCAGTAGTAACACTATTATAAATTACAATTCATGGGATTCCAACCCCTTGTCAGGAATATCTTATTACAGATTAAAGCAGGTTGACTTCGACGGCATTATATTTTATTCTCATATAGTCCCAGTACAATTTGAAGAATCAAGATATACAGTAAGCATCTATCCTAACCCTGTTAAAGCACCCGAAGTGATTCATGTTAATTACTTTTTGAAAAGTCCGGAAGTAGTTCAGGTAAAACTTTATAATCCGGAAGGAAAAGAAGTTTATCGTCATTCCGCATTTTATGAAAATGAAAATGAAAAGAATGATATAGAAATATACACATTCAACTTTGCACCAGGGATGTATTATTTGCATATTGTTTCCGAGGAGAAAATAATAATAAAGAAGATTATTGTGATGTGAAAAAGTCCACGGTCGATAGTCCACAGCTATAAAAATAAAACATTCATGAAAGAGGGAATTCACCAACAGGTATGAAAGTGGTAAATTGTTGTGCTCAAACTTCAATGAACCATGACAGCCAAGGTAGATCCCTCAGATTTTTGATCGTTGTGCAGATTTAGACGTGCATAAGGATAGCGTAGTAGTTACTATCAAAATTAATAATCTACCAGATCAAACCCAGACTTTTGGCATCTTTACAGAAGGTTTATTGGAATTGAAGGAATGGCTTCTCTCTCATAAAATTCAATATTTAGCTATGGAGAGTACAGGTGTATATTGGAAGCCTGTTTTTAATATTTTAGAAGAGTCTTTTCACCTTATGCTGGTAAATGCCAGACATATTAAATATGTATCTGGTCATAAGGCAGATTGTAAGGATAGCGCCTGGATAGCAAAGTTTTTAATGAGCGGTCTTTTAAAAGGAAGTTTCATCCCCCCCCCACAGCAGGTTAGAGAAACGCAGGACTTCTCCTGAACTACAGTTTTTCCTGGTGCACCCGGGAAGTCCTCTGTATGTAAATAAAAATGAAGGAGTATGGAGTATTCCCAAAGGAGAAATAGATAATCCTTCAGAAGATCTGCTGAGCGCCGCTCAGAGAGAATTCAAAGAAGAAACAGGCATTGATCCTTTAGAGCCTTTTGAATTTCTGGGTACCATAAAATTAAAAAGCGGAAAGATCATTCACGCCTGGACATTCATTGGAGTCTGGGATTCTTCCACCGTAATCGTCAGCAATAAATTTCCTATGGAGTGGCCGCCCCGCTCGGAAAAGTAATGCAGTTCTCTGAAGTAGACCGCGCCGCCTGGTGCAGTTATGAAGAAGCGCTCCGGCTCATACATCCGGCACAGAGGGGGTCTGTAGAGAGGGCGAAAGAATTCTATAAATAATTTACTATCATTAGTCTGTGTACACAAACCAGCATTTTTTCATTTGTGTCCTGTCAGGAGACAGGCCACGGAAAGAGGTCGCAGCAGAATAAGTATATTTTTTTATAAACAGCGTAAACAAACTTTTAAATATTGCGGTTAATATTATAAGAATTACGACAAAGGGAAGTAAGAAGGTTAAGAAGCAGGATAGAGGGGTTGAAGCGATGTTGATAGTGTAGATTTGGTTGAGGTTGATGTTGTAATGATTAAAGGAGATCCAAGGACAGTCCTGTAAGACTGTCCTTTCTTTTTTAGGCGGCGCGGCTACTTTCACCCGCAAGGTAAAATCAATCTTGACATTACACCCAGAGGACTAACAATTTTTGATCTGTATTTGATATCATTTGTAATTTTCTCCTTTTCCATAAAACTATATCCGGTTTGAAATTACCGTGCGATAAATATGCTGTCTATATTTTTCTTATTCTCACTCAGTCGAATTCCCTGTTTCTAAAATAATTGAAGACAAAAGCCTCATCGGCCCATCTATATTTTTTTTTGATAAATAGAATTTTCTTTCTCAAAAGCCCACCTTTGAAATAATCTAAAAAATCTGGATTAAGCCCCAGGTTTTTACGGATGCAAAAATATAGAAAAGTATGGCTGGAGAATATACTGCAGTTTCATAGTGAAAAGGGGGCTTCGATCTATGATTCATATTCGCCAACATACTTTTTTATCCTGCTTAAACTTAAACCACCTTTATTGAAGAACATGAAAACAAAACTTCTACTACACCTTTTAAAAGGACTTGCATTGCTCTTTCTGTTTTTTCTTAACCAAAAAATTTCCGCACAAAACGATCTCGATCTTAAAGTGATGATGGGCTACCAGGGTTGGTTCAACACTGCCGGAGACGGATCTGCGCCTAATGAATGGCGGCACTGGTTCCGCAACCAGACAAATCCTTCCGCCGATCAGCTCAACATCGATCTGTGGCCGGAGATGGGAGAATACACACAGCAGTACAATACCAACATGACTTATGCGAATGGAACAAATGCAAAATTATTTTCTTCTCATGATGCCAGCACCACCAACCTCCATTTCAAATGGATGAGAGATTATAATATCCACGGAGTGTATCTGCAAAGGTTCCTCGGGGAGATAAACGATCCGCGATTTTTCCAGATGAGAAATGATGTATTGCAGAATGTGATCAATGCTTCTGCAACTTACGGCCGTCACTTCTCTATCATGTATGATATTTCAGGAGTGGCTGACGATGGTAACTTATACAATAAGCTGGTAGCGGACTGGGAATATCTGATCAACACTTATAATGTCACCAACAAACCAGGCTATGTAAAACAGAAGGGCTTACCTGTAATTGCTATCTGGGGAATTGGCTTTAACAACCGTGGATTAAAACCTGAAACTTTCGAAGTCCTTATCAACTACTTTCATAATACAGCAGCTCCACAATATCGTGCTTACATCGTAGGCGGCGTACCCGGACAATGGAGAACGCTTGACGGTGACTCCGAAACAGATCCACGCTGGAGAAATATTTACCATTCTCTCGATATGATCTCTCCATGGGCAGTGGGAAGATACGGCGACAACAACGGCGCAGACAACTGGAAGAACAGCAGGATCGTTCCTGATCTGGCCGACTGCAATTCTGCAGGAACAGATTACATGCCGGTGATATTCCCGGGATTCTCCTGGTATAATATGCATGGCAGGGTTGGAGGAGAATTTCCTCTGAACCAGATTCCCAGAAGAGGAGGAGACTTTTACTGGCACCAGGCATACAACGCTATAAGTGCGGGGTCAAAGTTTGTGTATGTTGCAATGTTCGATGAAGTGGATGAAGGAACAGCGATGTTCAAAGTCGCGCCAAATAAAGCAGCGACTCCTTCGAATACAAGTTTCGTAACACTCGACATAGACGGACAAAACTTACCAAGCGACTGGTACCTCAAACTGGCGAATGAAACACAG
>JAIERY010000253.1 GCA_019746425.1 Cytophagaceae bacterium | reverse complement strand
ATTCAGCCTTGATGCAAATGCAAAATTCAGAACGGAAAGTGGCACACCATATGCTTTGGCAGGTGATGGAAGCACAGGGTATAATGCATGGGTTCCTGCTATAGGATCTCATACTATAACAGCAACACCATACTCTGCTTCAGGTGGAAGCGGTACCAAAGGAATAGCGCAAACAATTAATTTTACGGTGCAGAACGGAAATGTAACGCCTGCGCCTGCACCAACTCCTGCGCCTGTTCCTACTGTAGGGCATGCTATAGTAAGTTTCACACTGGTAAATGCAGATACTGAAAAAGATATTATGACTCTTACTGAAGGATCTGTAATAAATTTTTCAAAAATCGGTACAAATAAAATATCTGTAAGAGCAAATACTTCCGGTAGTACGGGAAGTGTAGTATTTGGATTGGATGGAAATGCAAAATATCATGTGGAGAATGGCGCTCCTTATTCCCTAAAAGGTGATTCAAATGCTAATTATGCCTTCTGGACTCCAACTGTCGGTTCGCATTCTGTTACAGCTACTCCGTATTCCGCTTCAAATTTAGGCGGTACAAAAGGCACACCATTGAAAATTAATTTTACGGTGGTAGCCAAGTAATTGTATTTAATAAGTATTTATATCATGGCGCCTCATTAGGGGCGTCATTTTTTTTATCTTTAATAAACATTTAAAATACTCCCTGTTTTCATAAATGATTTCCTGATAAATATTATATAAAAGGTTGGCTAAACAATATAGGTTGATTAGCAATTTTATATGTAGATGAGGTGAGAAAGGAAATACTATGAGAAAAGATTTATACTATCGCATATTTGTTTTAACGATATTTTTTCTGGTTGAATTAAACGCAATCGGGCAAGTGATTAATACTACAGATTGCAAATGTGATTATATTGTACAGCCTAATGTGGAATTCCTTAATGCAGATACTTTAAATGTGGGGCCCGGAGATGTAGTGTGTGTGGTCGCTTCTAAAAAAAGATATCTGGGATTTATTAATTTTCATGGAGCCCCTGGAAATCCGATAACATTTGTAAACTGTGGGGGACAAGTAGTTATAAAAGATACTGATTGGTATTACGGAATAAAATTTGACAATTGCTCTTATTTCAGATTTACCGGTACCGGCAACGCCAATTATAAATATGGATTTTTAATAGATGGAACTCCTCCTCAGATAGCAGGACTAGGAATCGCAAAAATGAGTACTGATTTTGAAGTAGATCATATTGAGGTTTCACGTACTGGCTTTGCAGGAATCATTGCTAAAAGTGACCCCGATTGTACAGGTGAACCGAATCGTGGCAATTTTGTGCAAAGAAATACAATCATTCATGACAATTATATTCATAATACAGGAGGGGAAGGAATATATATCGGGTTTCCTCATTACAGAGGGATTAAAAGAAAATGCGGGAACGATTCTCTCTGGGTTTATCCTCATGATCTTGTCGGTGTGAGAATTTATAATAATACTATTCACTATTCCGGAAAAGAAGGCATCCAGTTGGGATGCGCTACTGCCGATGCAGAAATATATGATAACAGCATTATGTATTTTGGCCAGAATAACAGCAAGTGGCAATGGGCAGGAATACAATTAAGTACCGGTACTACAGGAAAGCTTTTCCGTAATTCTATTGCCACGGGTACCGGGCCCGGTATCTGGTTAAATGGCTTAGGTGATAATTATATTTATAATAATATCATTCAGAATGTGGGAAGCTCTGGCCAGGATGGTATTATGATTTATGATAGTCTGGTTGCAGATGGAAAGGCATACTATATTATAAATAACACTATTGTAAATTCAGGTGGATATGGCATGAAAGTATATACCGATAAGAGCACCAGGCTTACATTTTGTAATAATGTTGTTGCGGGTGTAGGCAATGAATTAACATCTGTTCCTTCTCCTGTACAATACTATGCAGTTGGAAATGTAATGGAAGCGGACGCCAATAATCTTTACTTTGAAGATTATGGCGCGGCGAACTATAGGCTGAAAGCAATATCGCCTGCAGTAGATGCAGGGGAGGACATGTCTTCATATGGTGTAATTTTCGACTACGAAAATATCGCGAGACCCAGAGGTAAAGCTTTCGACGCAGGGGCATTTGAATCTCCTCATGAAAGAATGATGGTAGGATTTTTTATTTATCCTAATCCTGTGCTAGAAGAGGCACATATTGTTTTTGTAGTTCCGGAAGACACCGAGGGGAGTTTAAAAATATTTGACTTGCACGGAAGAGAAGTGGCTATTATTGCAAAAGGACGCTTTATTGCAGCTACAGAATATAAGTTTGATTACAATGCTTTCTTTTTAGCGCAAGGTATTTATTATTATGCTCTGGAAGCAAATGGTGAAACACAGGTGAAAAAAATACTGGTAGTAAAATAAAAATATTAATCAGTCATAGCATAAAAAAACCATGGAACTATCCATGGTTTTTTTATGCTCTATTACTTTATTGATTTGCCGGACTCGGTTTGAAATATATTCCAATGCGTGAGATTTCTTTTTTTACCCTTCTGGTAAATGCCTGGCCTAATCCGCCATCTTCCATTAGTCTCCTGTCACTCGTCCAGACAGTGACTTTTGGTGTTTCCAGCAACTGTATCTTTCCTAATTTCATAAGACATAATGCCATCCATCCATCTTCACTTCTGCCGGTAATTTTCCGCTGAAGATTATGATCAAATCCTCCTATCTGCATGGCGTCATCTTTTCTGTAGGCAAAATTAAATCCCATTACATTTACACACTCCCGGTTTTTTCTTTTAAGCATAAACATAGTTCTTGCTATGGTTTCATAAGCAGCAAGACAAAGTCGATTGTTATTTTCTCCCGGAATAAATGAATAAGTACCGTATGCACATGATACGGAAGGATCTTTTAAAACATCAATATATGGTTCAACCCATGTTTCAGGGTAAATAGAGTCGGAATCAGCATTCAGTATGTATTTCCCTTTTGCGGCTTCAAGCCCAGCCTGTCTGGCATAGCTGATTCCCTGATTGGCCGCAAAAACTGATTTTACTTCCAGTCGGTCCAGAATTTCCTGTGTCCTGTCTTTTGAATTATTGTTTGAAACAATAAGCTCGGTTCTGTATTTGGTTTTTATTCTTGATAGGGAAGACAAAGCTTTAAGTATGTCTTTTTCCTCATTATATGCTGGAACTACAATGGAAACTTCCGGATTTTCCACATTGAATTTTTTTAATGCATCCCTGATCTGTTCAATTGTTCCGGACGGAACATGATCTAAGCTTTCGTATTGAATATTATGCTCCTTTACCCATGAAGGTGTTATAAAACTTACCATATATTTTCTTTTTATGTGGCTGAATTTTAATAAGGAATGAAACAATTCCTCTTTAATAATAACCCCTTTTCCAAGGGATTGTTATACATAACATTTGCCTTCTTTAGCTTGTTTAATTAATGATTGCCGGAGTATTAGGCTCAGGAAGGATATTCGTCCGCAATTAAAATATATACCGATGAAAAAAATTATTGATACTATAAAATCAGATCCAAGGTTAAAAGCCTTTGTGCATTATCTGTTGATACCGAAAAATCAGGCGAGGCCAAGATGGTGGGTAAAAAATTTATTGAATCCTTTCATTCATAACAGAGGAAAAGATTCTCTTATCAGGTCAAGAACAAGAATGGATATACTTCCATTTAATAAATTTTCTTTAGGGGATAATTCCACAATAGAGGATTTTTCTACAATTAATAATGGTATGGGCGATGTGATTATTGGGAATAATGTGCGGGTTGGCATGTCCAATGTTGTAATTGGTCCGGTTACAATCGGGAATTTTGTAATCATTGCACAGAATGTAGTAATGTCAGGCTTAAACCATTCTTACCAGGATGTAACAACACCCACATGTTTGCAAAAATGCACTACGTCTCCAATAATAGTGGAAGACGAGGCATGGATTGGCGCCAATGCGGTGATAACAGCAGGCGTTAAAATTGGGAAACATGCAGTAGTGGCAGGCGGCA
>JAIERY010000252.1 GCA_019746425.1 Cytophagaceae bacterium | reverse complement strand
CAACAAGAATGGTCGCTTCTGCAAGCGATGAATTTAGAACGCTCATTTTCAAAGGTTTTTAAATGCGGGAGCCCTGAGCAGCATGTAATAAATAATATAATTAAGTCTGTGTTTTAAAGACTGATTTGCAACGCTTTATATTCGAATAGCTTAAACCCTTCAGATAAAGACCATGATTTAGAGTAGGTTATAGGCTTAGATCAATGACTTATAACCGTTTAGAAAACATCATTCATAGTTTCCTATACATTCCACCAGGTCATTTTTCCATGAAATATTGTATCACTTTATAAAACGAGACTGCATTCTCGTTTTCAAATATCATTTTTGGCGAGACGATACCTAAAATTTTCTCTATCTGATATGATCAAAACGCATCGATAGTTCTTGCGAATAGCACTATATATAATTCTAAAACTAAATCAACTAAATCATTTAAATACTATGAAATTCGGAATACCATCTCTTTATTTTCTGATTTTTTTCTCTCTGCCGGCGGAGGCAAACTATTTCGCGATGTCACAAAAGACGGAAGCACAATTGTAGTCCATGAGTTATTCAAGGATAAATTATTTATTGCCAACCCGTCTAAAAGCATCACAAAATTTATCCAATTGAGGGATGGGTCAGAAGATTGGGTAAAGATCGTGCATGATAGCCTGATTATAGTTCACTTTGCATCCGGAGAACATACAGAAATATATCATTTACATACCTCAAAAAAGGTAAAGACTTTTTCTGGTTATTATTTGCCTGATGAAAAGGAAGAGTTTCTTTATAGCTACGATTATAGCACTGGTAAGCTGGCAG
This sequence comes from Cytophagaceae bacterium, assembly GCA_019746425.1. Taxonomy (GTDB): domain Bacteria; phylum Bacteroidota; class Bacteroidia; order Cytophagales; family Cytophagaceae; genus JAIERY01. The sequence continues at coordinate 3,193 of JAIERY010000252.1, read as the reverse complement.
TAAAAAGAACCAGTCTTAAAGGTTTTCAGGAAATGGATGCGATCTCATTGGAAGTTCCAGATGGCTTGATACCCACCAAATTATTCAAATTGAGCAAAGATGGAAAAAGAATTGCTGTTGCAATGAATTCAGGCGCTAAGTTAAAAGTGCTGACTTTGGATTTGACTTCAGGGAAAGTAGTTTCCACTATTTCGGGTTACAAAAAATTTGATGAATATGAAAATAAATACAACCCCGCAGGAAAGGAAAACGGAGACTTTGCCTTCCTTGATATAAACAGCGACGGTTCCAAAATACTTGTAGGAAATAAGTTTAAGATTTTACTATACAACACAGCGGACGGGAAAAAATTAGGGACTTTTGAAGAGAATCCACAGAATCAAAGAGAAGACTTCAGCAACACTTTCTTTTCCCGATATAATGATAAAATTTTCATTTCATCAAAATATAAGATTTACACTTGTTCAAGCTCGGACCTTTCAGCAGAGGAGAACATCATTACAGATGGACAAAAAACAACTTTCAGGACAGTAAATCAATATGGAACTACAATAAAATCCGATACTTATTTCTTTTCAGATTTTGATTGGAGCAATTTATGCATTTCCGCCGACGGTCATTACATGTTTTCAATTTGCATACCCTCCTCCTTCCGCTCCGATAAACAAACGCCTTACATATGGAGGTTTGATATTCCCCGGGACGGCAATGCTTATTATTTCTACTACAGATAGATCATTTAAAAAAATAAATAAACATATAACTTATGAAAATCTTTATCATTCCTTTTTTTCTATTCTTCTTTGTGCCTGCTTTTGTTAACGCCCAGGAAGAAACCTATTTTAATTTTTTTTCCCTTGGATTAGACACCAGTGACACCTATCAAAGCATCCTTACAAAATTCGGCACGCCCACCATTGACCAGGTTGATTCTCTTGAAGGGGGAAAAATGACCTATCATTATAATAATGACGAAGACGATTACTCGCATGGCTGGGTAACCATCTGGATAAATAAAGCAGGAAAACTCAACAGATTTTGGCTCAAAACGGCAGATTTAGATAGAGAGGCTGCCAGCACGTTAAGTTATTTCCAACAAAAATTTAATCTCAACCCACAACTGGTAAGCCTGTACTCACTGGACGAAAAAGAGCTGCTGAAGAAAGTTCAATCAACCGGTGTAACCCCGGTTAAGGAAAAGACCGGTGTAACAATGCATAAACAATACGGTTGCCATTCTGGGAAAAATGGTCGATGGAGCTGATTCTTGGCGACGGTCCTGTTTTTGAAAAGAGCAGGATCGGGAAACTGTACTCTATAACCGTATATTATCACAATTAAGATTTTCTCAGGAAGACGAACTAAAAATCAATAATGAAAAATAAATTCGAAATGAAAAAAATTTACTTACTATCACTATTATTATTACTTGTTATTAAAACTTTGGGACAGACCGCGTATCGTGTTAAGGATATCAATCCGGGAGGCCAGTACTCTTATTCCAGCCCTAACAAATTCACGGATGTGAATGGCACATTGTTTTTCGAAGCTTTTACCCCTTCCTCCGGGGGCGAATTATGGAAAAGCGATGGAACAGATGCGGGCACTACCATGGTAAAAGAAATTTATGCCGGCGCTTCGAACGCTGACATCCAGGGATTAAAAAACATAAACGGTGTATTGTACTTCACAGCCAATGATGGGGTCAACGGTTTTGAATTATGGAAAAGCGATGGCACTTCGGCCGGAACCTCTATGGTTAAGGATATCCGTACCGGGTCAGGAAGCTCTTATTCGGGAGAAGTTATTTATTTCGCTGACAAGATTTTTTTTGTTGCCGCTGATAATACCAATGGTACCGCTATATGGACTACCGATGGCACCGATGCCGGAACGGTTTTTTTTAAAGACCTGGATCCTGCCGGCGCATATGGAGGCGCGGGTATTTACAACTTTACAGTACTAAACAATACGCTTTATTTCTGGGGCAATGTGAACGGTATCACAAGTGGCCAACTCTGGAAAAGTGACGGTACGGTTGCAGGCACCGTAATGGTGAAAAGCTTTGCGGGCGTAGTGGGCCCTCCGCTGATCGCTTCCGGAAATTATTTGTTTTTTCCTTATGGAGGCGGAGCAACCGGCGCATGGGGCATATGGGCCAGCGATGGCACCGACGCAGGAACCATCTGCTTGAAAAATATGAATGTGAACTCGATACAGAACTTTCCGTCCAATTCGAATCTGGTAGATGTTAACGGCATAGCCATGTTCACCGCAGATGATGGATTAAATGGGATTGAGTTATGGAAAAGCGATGGTACGGTTTCCGGTACTCAATTAGTGAAAGATATCCGGCCAGGTAATGTAAGCGGTCTCACGGCAGCATCTTACCTGACCAATCACAACGGTATCATTTATTTTTCCGCAACGGATGGAACTAACGGTCAGGAGCTTTGGAAAAGCGACGGAACATCCGCAGGTACAGCAATGGTAGAACCTCCCTTTTCAGGCACATCCAATCCAATAAACTTATACAGTTATAATGGGTATTTATTTTTTTCGGATGGCGAAGTCTGGAAAGTCGATGGAGCCTCTGCGGGCACTTCTCTGGTAGCTGATATATTACCCGGTGTCAATGGATCCGGACCGAAATTATTTACTGGCTGCAACAACAAAGTGTTTTTCAGCGCCAACGACGGATCTACTGGGATTGAGCTGTGGGCGATGGAGGTAACCGCAGTTTCTTCGACTAGGGATAGAGCGGAAATGAATTCTGTAAACATTTATCCCAACCCTGCTCAACATACATTGTACCTGTTTTTCAATGATCATTCCTATAATGGATCAACCGCAACGATATACAACTCTCTTGGCTACAGCATTGCTACCTTTACCGGAGACAGACTGACCGAAAGAACTGTAATTGATCTCAGCAGTTATCCTAAAGGCATTTATTTTGTGGAAGTGGTAAATAAAAGCGGCAGGAAAAACTATAAGGTAATATTGCAGTAATTTTAAAATGAACCTGATATAATAAAAAAAGCTTCTCATTTCTGAGAAGCTTTAGTGTCTTGTCGGGGTGGCGGGATTTGAACCCACGACCCTCCCGCTTTCAGGCGGGATAGCATCAGGCTAAGAGTTTAGTAGAATAAAAAAAGCCTCTCATTTCTGAGAAGCTTTAGTGTCTGTCGGG
>JAIERY010000390.1 GCA_019746425.1 Cytophagaceae bacterium | reverse complement strand
AAGGTCAAAAAACCAGGATAAAGGAGGAGTTATGCAGAGAATAAAAAGTGATAAGGAACCCAGTCTTAAAAAAATAGAAAAGGGGAAACCATCCGGCAGAGGAACAGACAAGGCCGGCCTAAAAACTGCCGGTGTAGAACATCTGGATATAGATGAAGAAATAGCAGAAAAGTATACTGAAGGTCCCGATGAAATTCCTGCGGAGAATTTATACCAAAGACATCCAAACAGACATTATCATAAACCAGATATTGACAAGCCTTCATATAGTTAATTGAAAAATCAGAAAAGATGAAAAGATTAAACTGCGTGTTAATTGTAGACGATGACCGGGTAAGTAATTACATAACAGAAAATGTTTTGCGGAGTCTTGCTATATCCTCTATGATCAATACAGTTTCAGACGGACAGGCTGCTCTGGAATATATAAAATATCAATGCGGAGAAGACCAGGATTATGCCTGCCCTGATTTAATCATTCTGGATATCAGCATGAGAATGCTGGATGGAATAGAATTTGTAAAAGAATACAGAAAACTGCATACCTCTCAGTCCAGCATCATAGTTATTCTTAGTACTTTGCCTTTAAGACAGGATCAGATAAAAGAATTAAAAAGCCTGGGTGTGTATGATTATTTTGTAAAGCCTATAAGTGCAGAGAAAATTATAGGAATAATGGAGGAACATTTTTCCGCCGTAAAATAGTTGGTGGAAAATTTATAAAAATAACAAACACGCCTCATATAAAATGAGGCGTGTTTGTTATTTTTAGTACCTGAAGACTGCTGCTATAGGGGTTTCAAATTCTATTTCAGGCATTTCAAACCGCTGAACCATATATGCTTTCCCGTTATTTTCAACTGTCTGAGCAGCGGCAAGGCTTAAAAGACATTGATCATTTTTTTCCTGGCTATCATGAATCCTAGCGCTTCTTTTATGGATGTCGAATGTGCCCCAGATGTGTGAATCTTCCAGTATAAAAAGGCTCTCTACTCTTCCATCATATGCGGCTGATAAAATAGTGTTCAGATCATAGGAGGTTTTACCGGTTCCTGCAAGTACAGAATATTTATTGATATCCTTTCTTCTTGGTCTGTTCAATATATCTCTTGCAATAATATAACTTCTTTCATGGAGTTCTCTGTCTGAAAGATAATCCGGATTACCGATCACCCCCTTGGGTAATAAATGCCGGTAGGTGTTTGCAGTTTGATATTGTCCAAAAATGTAATCTGCTGCCGCAACCACAAGAGGGCCAGTCTCATTTTTTAAAACCTGCATTACTCCTGTATTAACTTTTTTTAAAAATTCCAATACGTATTTATACATTTTATCTTCAGGGTTACTGCTATGAACTGCCAGATTTGCTTTAGGACCTGATCCTTTTTGCCGGGCTACGTCCATACTTCTTCCTTCGGCTGATTTTTCAAACTCATAATAAGAAAGAATTTCTTCAATGTTTTCAGGGATTAAATGTGAAATACCAATCTCATTAAATGTAAAGGATGTGTTCCTGAATAACTTTACTTTATTCTGACTTAAAGAAAGTGAAAAATATACATCCTCATCTTTGAGGAGAGGTAAAAGAGGGGTTAGATCAAAGGCCGGACTTATAATGGAATGCGTTTCTAAGGATACAGGTACTCTGTATTTCCAGAAATTATTTTCGGTGACAAATACTGCCAGGCCTTTTGATTGTTCTTTCCAGAACATAATATCATTAATAAGATTTATGCATGGCGCCAGGAATTTCCCAGGTGTTCTATATCCGATACCGTCTAGTTTTTCTTTAATTTTTTGTACTTCATTTTTAAAAGCTATTCGGTCAATATTCTGATTTACTTCCATTCCTGCCTCATGTGTAGGGATATATATTGATGCGCATACTTTTTCCTCTATCTTCCCCAGTTTTTCGAAATCGTCTCTTGTGAAAAGTTCCATAAGCCTTTTATTTTTCATTAGTAAATACCCGAGCTTCACTAAAAGCCCTTTCTTAAAAAAGGTATTCAGGCTTACTTTGGTTCATGAACAAAATATTCAAATACCTGTTAAACTTTAAATTTTCCCCATGCATAACTATCATTATATCATTAATACGCTTCTTGCCTGTATGAGGGCCTCGGAGCATTGCTGCGCATGCTGCCTGGAACATAAAGACACTTTTCTTTTAAGGAATTGTATAAAATTAAACAGAGAATGCGCTGAAGTGTGCTTATTAACTTCCCGATTACTTGAAAGAGACTCCCAATTCACCGACGATATGATAGAGCTCTGCATTAAGGTTTGCCGGATGTGTGCAGAAGAATGTGAAAAGTTTACTCAGTTTGATTTCTGTAAAGAGGCCGGTGATGCCTGCCGTAATGCTGAAAAGATTTTCCTTCAGCATGCATAATCTTCTTTAAATTTTATTCATATCCTGTATCTTTTTCGGGAAAGCTTCATTATGCTATCATGCCACCCGGTCTTGGGGAAGAAAATAAAGCTTTCTCCTTCAGAAGGAGAAAGCTTTGGGTGGCTATACAGGAATTTTATTGTTTTTTAATAGCTCCATTAAATTAGCTTTCGTGAGGGGTTTGATGAGGTAATCCTGAACGCCCATTTTTTTTGCCTTCCTGATGTATTTAAGATTAGTGGATGCAGTTAATATTACCTGTATCGATTTATCTTTATTACAAAACTCTATTTGATGGAAGGCCTCAAGGAATTCAAAGCCATCTAAATAAGGCATGGTAATATCCACCAGAATTAATTCAGGACACAAACCATGATTTTCCTCTTTATATTTTGCAAGGAAATCAACGGCCTCCAATCCGTTATAGCAAATTTTAATTTGCCTGGTAAAATTCAGACTTGAAATGATATGCCGACTTAAAAGGTTTGTGGTCTCATCGTCATCGATAAGAAGCACACAATTTATTTTTTCCAATTTAGCTGGTTGGTTAAAAATTATGGTTTAAGCACTGATAATTCTACTCTTCTATTTTGAATTTTATTTTGTTCTGTTGTGTTGGCAAGAGGTTTACTATCACCGTATCCCCTGGCAACCACACGAGCCTGTGGTACTCCTTTTTTCACCAAAGCGCTTACAATTGCATCAGCTCTTTTCTGAGTAAGATCATTATGATAAGTTTTCTTAGCAATTTTAATTTGCAATACCCCTGTTGAATCACTTGGATCAGGTACTGAAATACTGTCAATTTTTATTTCTGTAAGTCCGGCCGCAGGAACACTATCCATTAAGACTTTATCAGTGTGGGCGCTTATTTCAATCTGAAGTGTGGGATTATCAGCCAGAAGTTTTTGTATTCGACCGATTTCGAGATTTGACCTTTGTAGTATTTTATCATTGCCATCTTCAAAGGCAATATTTTTTAAATTAAGCTTTGTGGTTTTGCTTAATACGGAAAGCTTAATGTCATTTTTTATTTCCTTATACTTTGTTAAAGTATCCAGATCATAAAATTCAGAGTAGAAATGATAATTTTTCAAACCTGAAATCACGGAGAAATCGTATTCTGTTCCTTCAGGAAGAAATACATAATATTTACCTGCGGCATCTGTTTTGGTGCTGATAAGGATTTTATTTTTTTTGGTGTCGTATACTGTTACAGCAGATACCAGTGCAGCCTGACTTGTTCCATCCTTCACAGTTCCTTCTATGCTCATGATTTTTTTAGGTTTGAATTCTGCGGGCAGTATGGTTTTAAAAATATCAGTACTTGCCTTCGCTGTTGCGGTATGATAAACATAATCCCCCTGGGCCGTAATTGAAAAATACTGATCATCTTTATCTGTATTGACAAAAGCCATGGCTACCGGTGTCGACCAGGTGCCGTCATCTTTCACCTGAGTTCTGTAATAGTCCAGTCCGCCTTTGCCGCCGGCCCTGGTAGATGCAAATATCATAGTTTGATTGTCTGCCAGGATTTTCGGGCTGCATTCACATCCTGAATTTACCGGAGCCGGGATCTCTTTCGCTTC
>JAIERY010000441.1 GCA_019746425.1 Cytophagaceae bacterium | reverse complement strand
TTTTTTTTTTCATTATTCAATAGCTTCATTAATACACCTCCAAGTATAAAATCAATGACTATATAGGAAACAACTACCACTTAAACGCAAATAATAATTTGTATTTAATTGCATTCATGCCATTTTTTAATTTAGCCAAGTCCATTAAAGAATACTTCTCATCAATTGGAATGCTATCCTTATTAGGTTCGAAGGCTCCCTTAATATTAAGCCAATCTTTTAATTCTGGATTGCCTATTCTTTCAAAATATCCAAATTCATGTAAATGAGACACGAACTTTAATATATCATCATCAAAAATTTGAGATAATTCTGAATTCTTTAATTTCTTATATATGCTTTTTACGTTTTCAAAATCATATTTTTTCAAATTCATTTTTTTTATATACAATTGATATTCTTCCTCACTACTGATATTCAGTCCTTCATTCACTAAGTCCATATATTCATCCCATGCTGGGGATACCGTACTATGAAATTGATCTAGATATTCTTGTAATGGAATATAAACATCTCTGTTATTCACAAATAATTTTACTTTAATCATATTTACCACGATGTTGAATTTACACTTCCTTTCACGGCTGAATTCACTGTTGACTGATCAAAAATTACAAAATTTATATAGTCCGTAGATCCTTGAGATCCAAAAAATTTAATGCCTGAATATCCATTATTTTTGGCCCAAATGGCAATCTCCTGAGTGAATTCGTATGAATTTGCAACTCCAGTTAATTTCATTTGTTCAAAAGAAACTCCAAGTGTTTCTATGATTTTTGAATCTGTCAAATCCAACAAGTTATCTATTTGAACATTTGTGAATTCGTACAAAGTTTTACCTGAGATACCTCCATAAGAGTTTACTTCTATTAGATTGCCAACCTTAGTCTCACTTAAATAAAGTCCTGTTCTAAAACGGTTAATCACATCCGAGGTTGATGATGGCACAATCAATTTAGGATCTGAGTACTGTTCGGGAATATAATGATACATCTTTCCTGTATAAGATTTTCCAATTGGTTTATACACAATTGAGTTGAGATAAGTTTTCAGTTCTACGCCTGACTTCGCAATAAATCTCTCCCCACTTGTAATTCCACTTCGTTTAACTATATCATCAGCATTTTCCTTAATCTTTCTGATAGATTCCTTTTGAGCATCATCTAAAGCATTGCTCTTTAATAAGTCATCCGCAGCAGTAGAAGCGCCTTTTGCAGAACTATACAAAGACCATGAAATCCTGCTTCCTGCATAGAACAGATTAGCCATATTGTAATAAAATAGAATCTTTTTCCCCGACTCCGTTTTATTCAACTCCTGAGCTAAAGTCATATCCAATACTATCGTGGAAGATGAAAATCCCATGTCAATAACTGCCAGAGTAATTCCCAAGGCATTTCTAGCTTGTATTGCTGCTGCAAGTTCTCCAACACCTACTGTAAATAAGACCGCATTAACTGTAACACTTGTGGCAATAATAATTTTATTATTATTCGCTTCATTAAATAATACATAGGTATAAATTGCGGGCATCATTATACCTTCATCAGAAGCATAATATGTTTTACCTCCGATTGTAAAGTCTTCAACAAATTTTACATTGATGTATTTATAAGGATCAACTGTTATATCATTATTGTATATGGGGTTCATAACAGGCCGAACTGTAAGCCTAACCTCTCCATTATCATTAAAATAATTTTCTAAAACATCGCCCCAAAAGTCTCCATCAAATTCCACAAAATGCTTGTCTAAAATATTCTGATGATATGTGTCAATTGATGGCGGAGGGATTGTGCTAGTTATAAAACTGGTAATTACATTGATAAAACGAATGAAATTATCTCCATGAATTCGTTCTACCAATTTGGGAAGAAGCAAATCCGTTTTAAGCCCACGCAATATATCCCTGTAGTCCTGTTCTGTTGCAGGAGCAGATTGAAGAATACTTAAGACTGCAAGCTCTCCACCATTTCCATCATTTAAACTTACCTTTGAAAACAGTTTTAGTATTCTTAGCCTTTCTGATGATGTTAGTTTAATTAAATCAACGCTGGTTAACAGGTTTGTAATTCTTATAGCTTCATCAGGGTCTTCTTCTACTTTTAACTGTTCTAATAGATTAGGTCGAGTAGTATTTTTGACATACTCATTTAATGTTAATACTATATTTTTGATCTGTTGAGCAACAATGTTGCAGCACTGATTTTGAGTTGCACCGCAGTCGGCTCCGGACTGTGCAGCATTATCCAATGTTGTAACATAGGTAAAGAATCTGCTTCTTACATCAGCACCTAATCGTTGATCGAAATAGATTACAGGTTCAATTTTATACCTCACAAATTCGTCATCAGGCAAAAATGAAAAAGTGTACATTGCTAAAACCACATAAACGCCATCTTTGCCTAATGCACTTTTGTTAGCGACATCATCAATAAATTGTTGCTTAATAACTTGTACTTGATCCTTGAGGATTTTAAAATCGGAGTAATCTATGGAGTTTTTATCCAGAGAAAATAATTCTTGGTATTTAGCATCATCCTCCATGTAGCTATACCAGTTTACTTCAATGAATAAAGTATATAAAGCTATTGTTTGAGGAGGAGTATTATAGAATTCGTTTAAATCAGAATTAGGGTTATAATCGCATACAAACGAGCTTCTATCTTCTTTCTTTGGAGGAAAAACAAAATGAAAATTATTGTCATTATTCTGTTGCTGCTCATTAATTTGAGAAACTACACTCTCTAAAAGCTCATTGTATTTTTCCTGATTAATAAAGGAAGTATCTCTCTTAGTGTTTCCCCATGAATAAAAGGAGAAAACTAACAGATATACCAGAATAAATTTCTTCAATAAGAAGTCTGCAAATTTCATTTAACTATTGATTAAAATTCTCTTCAATATATCTATTAAGTAATTGTAATATCACTCTTTGTAATCCCTGATCTGAACTTTTTAAGTCCATTCCTGAACTATCGGTTTTACCTTCTACTTCACTAAGTAATTCAGCGGAAAATTCATCTATATTTTCATCCTTCATTATTTCATTTGAAGCAGCAATCGAAGCATACAATGAAATCACAGCTTGCTTCTTTCTCATAAATGCAGCTTTCTCCGGATTTACTGCTGTACTGGTTTGACCTGTTATTGGCTTAAATTGTCTAGTAGAAGAAGTTTCGGATTCCAAAGGAATATTTGTACCGCTTCCAAAGTTGGGTACAGTAATACTTGAATTAGATTTGATTCTTCTCACGTCAGCCAAAAAGTTATCCTTCACGGACATTAAACTATCATATTTCTGATCTCTGATTTTTGTTAAAAGCTCTTTGACTTTTAATGTAAATTCAGGAGAGGCAGGAGGATTATTAGGAATTGATTTGGTATCAACTGAATTTACAGTAATCGTTTTTCCATCCACCACAATCACATCCCCCGGATTTATTTTTGTATCATTGGTAACTATCACCTGAACTCCATTTACTGTAATTGTATCTCCCGGTTTTATTTTTATGTCACCATTGATAACAATGACTTTAATAGAATCTTCGGGAGTATTTTTAGGCCCATCACCTTTACCATCGACTTTGGGATTATCATTAGAGCCGTTATCTGTCACTTCCTGACAAATATCGTTCTTTAGGGAAGGTGAGGGAATTCTGCTTCTGTATTGTTCCAAACTTGCCTTGTCTGCAATTACTTTTCCTTCATACACTTCTGAATTGGCGTTGATCTTTATATTGTTAAAGTGCATTCGTACATTGATTCCCAAGAATGGAATATAAGCTACTCCTGCTCCTGAATAGGTTCCATTGCTTCCCGTAGCAGAAACAACTCGAACTTTGAAACCATCTACTACAAAAACATCATTAGGTAATAAGGTAGGTAAAGAAGTGTTTCTTTCAATAGGAGGACCTAACACCATATGGACTAATGCTTTCGAAGGCGAGTCAAATCGGCAAACATT
>JAIERY010000170.1 GCA_019746425.1 Cytophagaceae bacterium | reverse complement strand
CTTTCTCATTTTTCACTAGTTTAAAGTTATACAATTAATCCTTAACTAGTGGTTCAATTTTAGGGGAGTATTATACAATAAAATTACTTTCAATATGCCGGTCGGAAATTATACAGATATTCGTTTTAATATTGGAGTGCCAAGGAATATAAATCATTCCGATCCTTCTTTAGCGCCACCTCCTTTGGATCTTGGCAAAGGCGGCATGTTCTGGGAGTGGAATTCAGGTTATATATTTTTTCTTGCAGAAGGAAAATGTGAAGAGCTGAAAGGAAATATATTTCATTTTGCAATAGGAGGAGACGCGCGCATCATGCCTTTTTCATTCGGAAATATTTTTGATATAGAGCCAATAATTAAAATTCAGGCTGGTAAAACAACGAGAATCAAACTAGTATTGGATTTTAATAAAATTGTTATGAATGGCGACGGAAGTATATATAACATAAAATCTTCCGGAGCATTTATAGTTCATGGAGGATATAATGCCGATCAATTGCGAAATAATATTTTGCAAAGCATACAATTTGTTTCTTCTGAAGTTTTGGAATAATCTATAATATCTTAGCGTTTCAACTTTTTCGCTTTTAGCAAAAAGTGAAACTATCAATTGGAAATGATTCTATCGTAAAAGAAAAACCTCCTTATTGGGATAAGGAGGTAAAACGGACTACGTTTTTTGGCCCTTTACTGAAAGTAAAGATTAGTCATTGTCATGATCTCTTCTCTTTTTTTTACCGCAATCGTCATCTCTTCCGCAATCATCATCATTACTATCCTGGACAATTATTTTATATTGGGGCTTAATCCCTACGCTGGCGCTCAAGGTACAGGAGCTTAGAAGAAATATTCCCATTATAATATACAGTATCATTGCTGTTTTTATAAGAATAAATAATAAAACAAATTTTTTCCGGGAAAAGAGATGAATTGGTTTCATATGTTTTTAGTTAGATGCTTTAGAATATTTATCCGCCAGCTCTTTTACTTTTTCCTTCCCAATGATGGCTTTTTCTTTGACTTTATTAATGGTAAGCAATTTCAGATTCCTTGCCTTTTCCGTAATTCCGTTTTGCTCAAGGTATTCCATTCCTTTTTTATAATATTGAGGAGCAAGCTCTGTAGCTTTTTGAAACAGTGTTTTATGCATGATTTCAAAAACAAAGAATCCTATTAAGACCTGGGCGATCCAAGTTAAATTTTCCAACGTTTCTTTGCTCACTAACATTTTATGAGAATTTAGCCCCCATAAGTTTTTAAATCCAGGGCTTTCAAAATAAACACCGATTAATTTGGCAGCCCACATAGCCACAAAAAATCCTAATAGTCTTGATGCCACGGATCCATATAAGTAGGTTAGGATAACTTTCTTATTAAAGTATTTTTTAAAGAATTCTATCATAAAATTATACTATTTAAATGATTGAAATATTTAATAGGATAGGCTTGGAAAATGGCTATTTGATACCTTTTTTGGAGCCTATATGTATGACAGGCAGAGACCATTTCTACCCCCAAGCACAAAAAGAATTTTTATTTTTTACAAAAAATCAAAAATGGTTGGGGGTAAGATTCTACGCTGCCTGTCATCAGATTAAACCAGTTATAATCAGGTAATCTTTAAATATTTTTTACATGGATATGGAAGCAAGCAATTCAGATTTGCAGAATATTGAAAAGCTTTTCAGGGAAAATTATAAGAGTCTATGCAATGTGGTTAACCGCATTGTTCATGACTGGGATGCAGCGGAAGATGTTGTTCAGGAAATGTTTATTAAAATCTGGAAAAAAAGAAACGAGTTGAAAATTGAAACAACTCTTAAAGGATACTTATATAAAGCAGCAAGCAATGCTGCATTGAATTACCTGGAAAATAATAAGAGATTTAAGCTTCATCAAGAGATTACAGAAAAAAACACAGCTAATCAGATTATAGATGAATCTGTAAAGCTGGAGCAAAAAGAATTCGAGGAAAGAATAGATCGGGCTCTTGATAAGCTCCCACCTAAGTGTAAAGCAATATTTGTATTAAGCCGTTTTGAAGGAATGAAATATCAGGAAATTGCCAATCATCTTGATGTTTCTTTGAAAACCGTTGAGAATCAAATGGGAATTGCTCTTCAAAAATTAAGAGATGATTTAAAACCATATATATCCGGAGAATTTATGTTATGGCCACTATTGTTATTAGCATTAAGCTATTTACTAATGAATATTTAGTCCTTGGGGGTAAAACCTAACTCAACCTGTCATATTAATAGAAGTAGAGATAAAACATACAATTATGGATGCTAAATACTGGGAACTCTTGGCTAAATATTTTTCAGGAGAAGCTAATTCTGAAGAACAGAAAGAACTATTAGGATGGAGAAGTCAGCATGCAGAAAATGATAAAATGTTTAAGCAAGCGGAAGAGGTGTGGATTTCCATAAAAAAGAAAGAAGATCGCAATCCTGATATTGAACTTACATGGGAAGCATTAAAAAACAAAATGCTGGCAGATGAAGGAGAGGCAAAAATTATTTCTATTAAGTCAAAGAAAACAAAATGGTATCTGGCGGCAGCCTCAATAATCGTTGTACTTGGCATTTCTCTGCTGATTACACAAGGCGGCTATGAGAGAATAGCGACCACTGATAACCTAGAAGTATTCTATCTCCCTGATAGCAGCATTATATATCTCAATAAGAACAGCAAGTTGAAATATCCTAAAGAATTCGGCACTGAAAGAATAGTATATCTTGAGGGTGAGGCATACTTCAAAGTAAAAAGGGATACTTTGCGACCTTTTATTATTGAAACAGAGAGTACAAGAACTAAAGTATTAGGTACTTCTTTTGATCTGAAAGCTTATGAGGGGAATGAGAAAATGCAACTGGTAGTAGAAAGTGGCGAAGTGGAATTTTCTTCAAAAGAAATTGAAAGCAATAAAGTTGTTCTTCACAAGGACGAAATGGGAGTGCTGAAACATAAAGATAATGGCGTAATGAAACAGAAGAATGACGATCCAAATTTTATGAATTGGAAGAATGATAAAGAGGAGTTGAAAAAGACCAAACAATATAAAAATGAATATAGCAGTCCTACCACCTATTTATATACCCAATACAATTGGAAAGAAAATATCATTAAGCAAACCATTATAGAAGGAAGGCTGCACAGTGCAGCTATTTTTACCACCTACAAAAATGTAAAGATGAGAGCCAGTTATTATTCATCTCATGGAAAGAAATTAGGAGAAGAAGAATTTACCGTGAATAAGACCGTTTATCCTGGATTGTTTGTCTATTATAAATATAAGCTTAACAACTGGCTTGAAGATACCAAAGAGGTCAGGGTAGAAATTGTTGAAGCTAAAGTAGTAGAAGAATAAAGCATCATTCAGAGCAAAGTTCTTGTTATGCTAGATCATAGCTGGTAGTTAATAGCCCCTGGCTCTGAGGGGCTATATTTTAAAAAAAATAAACTGATATAAATTGATAGCCATGAAAAAATTTACCAAATCAATTTTTGCTCTTATTATAATTTGCTGCGTGTGTTATTCGCCTTTGATGGCGCAAAAAAAGAAATCCTCTTCATCAGGTAAAAATTTTGGAATCGGACTCAGAGCAGGAGATCCTATGGGAATATCCGCCAAAAAATACATGGGAAACAATAAGGCTCTGGAACTGAGTATAGGGAAAACAGCCTTCTGGGATCGTTACGATTATGAAGATCGTTTTTACGATAATGACGATTATAAAGGTAAAGGATATCGTTTCTACGGATACAAAAAAGGGTCTGCTCTTTCCCTTCAATTGCATTATCTCATACATAAAGATATAAAAGGGCTTGATGGTTTGCAATGGTACTTTGGCCCAGGCGCACAGTTCAGGACGGCTTCCAGAACTTATGTGTATGAATATAAAGTTTTCTGGGGCCCTAACCCAGATGACTACTATTGGGATTTCCGTG
>JAIERY010000096.1 GCA_019746425.1 Cytophagaceae bacterium | reverse complement strand
AAAGCGAAGGAAAATATAACATCGAAAAATCTCGTAATTGTTGAGTCGCCAGCTAAAGCGAAAACAATCGAGGGCTATCTGGGTAAAGATTTTACTGTAAAATCAAGCTATGGTCATGTCAGAGACCTACCCAAAGGAGATAAAGCTATTGATATCAAACATGGCTTTAAACCAACCTATGAAATATCTGCAGACAAAAAAGAAGTTGTTGATCAGCTTAAAAAATTAGCGAAGGAGGCCAAAACGGTATGGCTCGCGACTGACGATGACCGTGAAGGAGAAGCCATCTCATGGCATTTAATGGAGGCACTCAACCTCAACGACAAAAAAACAAGAAGAATTGTTTTCAGAGAAATCACTAAGCAGGCAATATTAAATGCGATTGAGACCCCACGCGGAATTGATCTTGATCTTGTCAATGCACAGCAGGCCAGAAGAATTTTAGACAGACTGGTTGGATTTGAAATATCTCCTGTATTATGGAAAAAAATCAAAACAGGATTATCTGCAGGAAGGGTACAGTCAGTAGCTGTACGCTTAGTAGTAGAAAGAGAAAGAGAAGTTGATCAGTTCAAAGCGAAAGCTGCATTTAAAGTCACAGCCATATTTGAAGCAGCTAAAGGAAAAACTTTCACGGCTGAATTATCCGAAAGATTTGAAACGGAAAAAGAAGCTCAGGCATTTTTAGAAAAATGCAAGGGTGCAAAATTTTCTGTAAAGAACCTGGAGAAAAAGCCGGCAAAAAGATCTCCCGCTGCTCCATTTACCACTTCCACCCTACAACAGGAAGCAAGCAGAAAGTTGGGCTTCTCTGTAGCTCAAACCATGACAGTAGCTCAAAAGCTATATGAAGGTGGAAAGATTTCTTATATGAGAACCGACTCTGTGAATCTTTCAGAGTTTGCTCTGGATGCCGCGAAAAAAGAAATTACCAGCGCTTTCGGAAAAGAATTCGTTGAATTAAGAAAATATAAAACCAAATCTGAATCTGCACAGGAAGCTCACGAGGCAATAAGACCTACAGATTTTGCTGTTCATGCTGCCGGTAACGATAGAAATGAACAAAGACTTTATGATCTGATCTGGAAAAGAGCCATTGCTTCGCAGATGGCAGATGCAGAACTGGAAAAAACAGTTGTGACAATTGGAATCTCAACCGTTCCTCAGACACTTACAGCAACAGGTGAAGTAATTAAGTTTGAAGGATTTTTAAAAGTATATATAGAGTCAAGCGACGAAGAGGAAAATGAAGAAGAAGGTAAGGGAATGCTTCCACCTTTAAAAGTGAAAGATGATCTTACCCTTGAATCCATGAAAGCGCTTGAAAGGTATTCAAGACCTCCGTCAAGATATACCGAAGCCAGTCTGGTGAAAAAGCTGGAAGAAATGGGTATCGGCCGTCCTTCTACCTATGCTCCTACCATTTCGACGATTCAGAAGCGGGGTTATATTCTCAAAGAAAACAGGGAAGGCCGCGAAAGAAAGTTACAGGAAATTATTTTAAAGAATAATAAAGTCACTACAACCACCATTACAGAGAATACAGGAGTAGAAAAATCCAAGCTCTTCCCTACCGATCTTGCGATGATCGTAAATGATTTTCTTGTTCAGCACTTCCCTACCATTACCGATTATTCATTCACCGCCAGTGTGGAAGAAGAATTTGATGAGATTGCGAGCGGCAAGAAGAAATGGGACAAAATGATTTCTACTTTTTATAAATCATTTCATAAGACAGTAGAAAACACACAAAATGTAGACCGTGCCTCTGTAGGATCAGTAAGAGAACTGGGAGTTCATCCTGTTACGAAAGAAAAAATTATTGCAAGACTGGGCAGATATGGCCCCCTTGTGCAGATCGGAGAAGCAGATGAAGAAAAAGGCATCAAACCAAAATTTGCTGCTTTAAGAAAAGGACAGCTTATTGAAAATATCACACTGGAAGATGCCATCGAATTATTTAAACTGCCAAGAGATATTGGAAGTTTCGAGAATGAAACGATGACTGTTGCTATCGGAAGATTCGGACCTTACATCAAGCATTCAGGCAAATTCTACTCTATACCGAAGGAAGATGATCCTTTGGAAATAGGAGAAGAAAGAGGCACAGCTATCATTGAGGCAAAAAGAAAAGCAGATTCGGAAAAACTTATTAAGGAGTTTCCTGAAAATGCCGATGTAAAAATCTTAAATGGAAGATGGGGCCCTTACATTGCTGTAGGAAAGAAAAATGTGAAGATCCCTAAAGACCGTGATCCAAAATCCTTTACCCTGGAAGAGTGTCTCACACTCGCAGAAAATGCCCCTGAAAGAAAGGGAAGGTTTTTTAAGAAGAAAAAAGAATAGTGCTGAGTGCAGCGTATTGAGTGCTGAGGTTGTTTGAAAAATTCCTCAGCACTCTGCACCCACCTCTCTGCACTTTTAATAATCCATATGAAAAAGATTGTTGTTCTAACCGGGGCGGGCATCAGTGCTGAAAGCGGATTATCTACATTCCGCGACGCGGGAGGTTTGTGGGAAGGCTATGATATTATGGAAGTAGCCTCTATTGATGGATGGAGAAGAAACCCTGCTCTTGTGCTTGAGTTTTATAACATGCGCCGCAAAGCCGCTTATGAAGCGCTTCCCAACGATGGACATAAGGCCTTGGCAAAGCTTGAAAAAAATTTTGATGTTACCATTGTTACACAAAATGTAGACAACCTCCACGAAAAAGCAGGCTCTACCAATATCATCCACCTTCACGGTGAGCTATTCAAATCACGCAGCTCTTTAGATGAACACCTGGTTTTTGAAATGAAAGAGCTCGAAATAAAATTGGGAGATAAATGCCCCAGAGGTTCTCAGCTAAGACCTCATATCGTATGGTTTGGTGAAGCAGTGCCTATGCTGGAAACAGCCGCAAAAGAAGTGATGAAAGCTGATATTTTTATAGTAGTAGGAACATCACTCCAGGTTTATCCGGCTGCCGGCCTGATTGATTATGTGGATCATAACACCCCTATTTATGTAATGGACCCAAAGCTTCCATACGTTTCCCCAAGAGCAAACCTTAAGCTGATTGAAGCAAAAGCGGCTGACGGATTACCGAAACTGGTGGAAAAGTTAATTTTGAATTTTGAATGATGAATTTTGAATTGGATAAGATGGTTATTAATTTCTTGCTTTTTTATCTTCTATATAATTCAACCTTTCTTCCATCCGGATCCTCAATAACCATTTGTCCGAAATCAGTATTTAATAACGGTTATGGTTGTAGACGGTGCAGGACTTAAATGTATGTCAGTATCTGGATACACAAAAGCCAGCACGCCTTATAAAAATAATAAAAAATGCGGGTTTAAAAGGTCAACACTCAACTCTTCCATATCACCCAGCACTGGATACAACCCAATGTTAGCGACTGCCTTGTTATCCGTCCAAAAATAGTCAGCTTGAATTTGAATCCTATTTTATTTTGTGAATTCATAATGTTTTAATACACGAAATCCTAAAAGGCCATCCTCAAACCTATAAGTTATTTCGCTCTTGTCTTTCATTGCGTAGAAGTCATAGAATATTCTAAACCAAATATATTCTTCATACTTGTTCTTTTCCAAGTTAATATAAGCGATTTTTTCTAATTCTCCTCTTGAACGTCGTCCTCCATACACACGTTTTTCGTGAACGAATGAATACACTTCCGTTTTCGGGTTAAATGAGAAAACAAAGTTGATTAAAAAAAGAAGATTGAATATGCTTGGTGTAAAACAGAGTAAAATTAGCAACTTTAGAGAATCGCCTTATTATAGATCTCTTGAAATAAAAAGCTAGGTAAGTTATACCATAAAAAAATAATAGAATAAATGCAATCGAATAGAATGTCAATTATAATACTCCCCTAAAATTGAACCACTAGTTAAGGATTAATTGTATAACTTTAAACTAGTGAAAAATGAGAAAG
>JAIERY010000070.1 GCA_019746425.1 Cytophagaceae bacterium | reverse complement strand
GTCAGCAGGTGTTCGGTGTGCCACGCGAACACGGACAAGATGGTGGATGAGGAAACGGTTACAGGCCACGGAGTAGGATTATATGCAATAAATGCACCGATTCCAGATTTATTAAGCGATGTTGATCCGTTCGGTTTATACAATGTATATAAACATTTCGAAAATAGTAATCCTCCAAAGAAATTATCATTTATTTTAGAATATTATTATGACAGTAATTTTGATCCGAATGATAACATAAATTATCCATGTAAATCAAATTATAAAAATAGGTGGTTTAATTTTTGTAAAGCATATGACTGTAAAACTATTCCGGATCAAACAGATCACACCAAAAGGCCTGAGTATTTTTTTAATCAATACCAAGGATTTATTGAAGAGGAACCTATAGGTTCGGGTAATTGGGTTTGGAAAGCAGATGATCCTAATCATATTTCTGTTGAGATATTAAGAAGACGCGGAGAAATTTTCTGTTCTTTTTGGTATCAAAATGTAGTTAAAGGTACACCAGCAAAAATTTTTGGAGGATTTGGGAACGCCACTTATGAAGTTAATGGAGAGAAAATTGAACTGCTTGAAAAAGGGACGTCTGAAATGAAGGCAAGATTTGAAAAACCATTCGATTCTTCCCTACCATATCCTCAGCCTAATGAAACAATTAATAGAAATGCCGATACCGGATATTCAAATGCTATAGGGTTTTTTACGGATTCATGGGAGGTAGAATACATTATAAATAAATTTCTAACTTATGTAAAAGCAAATTATTTGAATGAAAATCCTTAATCTAGAATGATGAAAAGGAATAACGAAATATATAATAACGTGAATTTATTTTTAATAAGTATTTGGCTTATAGGATGGGCAATATTAATCATTTCATTTTTTGCTCCAATAGTTTTTAAATATGAAGGATTGTCAAAACTTAGGCTCGTAACATTTATTTCTTATTTAACGGGAATTACTATATATGGACATTGGGTGTGTTTTTTAATTGGAGTTTATCTATTTATTAAAATTAAAAATGCATCCATGAGGTTCTTTTTAATTCTATATTTTCTATTTATAATTCTTTTAGCCCTTTTCATTTGGGTATTTATAGATAGCGGTCCAATATTTCAGCCAGGCACCAATTAATTATTTATTAGTTACAAATAGACTATTTATTATAAATGGAAAAATCGCCCATATCTCAATTAGTATCCGTATCAGATCTACCTGAAAATTTATCTTTTATTTCAGAAATCACAGGGCCTCTTGATCAAGTTTCATATAATAACTTGATCGTACGAGAAGATATAAAGGGACAGAATATTTTTTATCAAATGAATTTAATAACTGATAAAAAAATAAAATTATCTGTTCCAGGTGTTGGATTAAGTTTAGTACTAAATCCTAATTTTGATGGGAGTAATTCATCTTCCTTTCCATTTAGGCTTTCACTTTTTCGCGGTATATTAAAATATATTAAATTTTTTCGTTTCAGTCATTTTTCTGGTGCTGTTGATGAAATACTTAATATTGCAAGAAGCATTTTTCCATTACACGATACTATTGTTATACCTTCATCCATTGAAGCATTTATTAGTATAAATGAGAATAAAGTGGAGCAATTTGTTAATGATGTAAATGATAGGCTGGGTTTAAGTTGCCCTTATAACTCATCCTTAACCGATTCAGAAAATATTGATAATGCGTATAACTATTTTAAAAATGATGAAACTATTAGTCCTTGGAATGTTGTTCTAGGAGCCTATATATTACAGGGAACTATTGCCGATTATTTAGATAATCTAAATAAATTTTTATCAGTTTTAATTTATGGCACTAATGATATAGGTATAAGAGAAAAGCCTCATAAGTTAATACTTCAATCTTTAATTCCTAAGCTGAATATCTCAACAGTCGTGACCCCTGCAATTGAAGTGGAGAGAAATTTGTTAATTCCGGTTAAAGCGGATGGCACACTTGAAACTGATGAAAACATAAAAACCACTTTAATATTACCTGAGATTGAATTATACCTTGACTCAAACGGCCAGTTTGGGTTTGCTGAGAACATTTCAATTTCTTTTCCTCCTTCTCATCCTAAAGCTCAAATTGGCAAAACAGGTTTAAAAATCGGATTTCAAAATATGAAATTAGACTTAAGCCGAAAGAAAAATATTCCTGAAGCAACAGCGGATGGACGTCCTATCGATTTTGTAGGTGTATATATTCAAGAAGCATCCATAGAATTTCCAGCTTTCTGGAATCACAATCCGACAGCGTCAACAGGAGTAGTAAAAGGCAGAAACTTACTTATAGGCACAGGAGGAATCTCCGGAACTCTTTCATTAGAAGCAAAAACACAAGGTGATCCTTCACCGCTTATTAAAGTAAACTTCGGCGACAAATTCGAAGCAAGCTTAACCTCATTCAGCTTAACCTTCCAGCAAAATGCTATCATCGCATCCAATATACTTGGTAAAATAAAAGTACCAGGATTTAAAGATGCATTAGGTAATGATGCAGAGATCGACATTAAAATTTTTATTGGTCAGAATGGGGAGTTTAATATAACAGCTTCTGAAGAGGATGGCATTGAATTAAAAATTCCTGATGTACTTACATACCTTGCCAAATCAATTGGTTTTGGAAGGAAGGACGGAAAATTTTATTTGCAAACTTCAGGTACACTTGACTTTGATGAACAAGGAGCAATCGGCAAATTCATACAGGAACCAATTGACATAGAAAAATTCCGAATCTGGCAGGATGGCACATTTGAGCTTGAAGGAGGCTCGATTCCTTTGCCAAAAGCAGTGCCTTTAAAGATTGGCCCAGTTAAGCTTACCATTACTGCCATTCACATCGGCTCACACGAGCAGATGCACAAAGGCAAACTGCGCAAATACAAATATTTCGGTTTCGATGGAGGAATAAATATCAAACCCGGCGGAGTAGATGCAAGAGGCGAAGGAGTTAAATTTTATTTTTCACAGGAAAACAATACACTTCCGGATACAGACCCGGCGCATAGGCCTCTCCATGTATTTGTAAGAATACAAGGGATCGGAATCGATATTATCATTCCTGCTACTGCTTCTAAAGAAACAGCCGCGGTAATTCTGAACGGATACCTTTCCATGAAAAATCCTTCAGACACAAATACCGATCCGGCAGCGGGAACAGAATATACAGGATCAGTTGCTTTCAGTTTGCCAAAGATGAAGCTTGCAGGAAGCGCGGCGATGAGATTCAATCCAAGCGTTCCGGCATTTTTAATAGATATAGGTTTGGAGCTTCCTACTCCGATACCACTTGGCCCGACAGGTCTTGGCATCTATGGTTTCAGAGCATTACTTGGTCAGCGATATATAGCGGACAAAACCGCAGCAAATGTTCCGCAAAGCGGAAGCTGGTATCAGTATTATAAAGCGAAAGTTTCTCCTACCTTCAGGGAAGGAGTTCACGTAGGCAAGTTCAACCAGAAAAAAGGATTTACTCTCGGCGCAGGTGCATCCGTTGCCACAACCTTCGATTCGGGTAAGGTGTTCTCTGCGAAAGTGTTTGTCATGATCTCCTTAAATCCGACACTATTATATATACAGGGGCAGGCGGCGATGCTTAGGCAAAGAATAGGACTGGATTCAACAAACGATCCTCCATTCAGCGCGATGATCGCCATAGATGAAAAATCAATCGAAGCCGCATTCGGCGTAAATTATAAAGTGCCGGAAAGCAGCGGTTTTATATTTAAGTTAGACGCACTGGTTGAACTTGGCTTCTTCTTTAAGAACGCTTCTGCATGGTATGTGAATGTGGGAAGAGACCTGCCGGAAGAAAAAAGAGTGCAGGCTAGAATACTTACGCTTTTCAATGCTTATGCATACCTGATGCTTTCCTCATCCGGAATCCGTGCAGGTGCCGGAGCAAAATGGGAGCTTGTCA
>JAIERY010000002.1 GCA_019746425.1 Cytophagaceae bacterium | reverse complement strand
CTAACTTCACTTCATTCTCTCCGCTGCTCTTCACTTCTACCTGTGCGAGGCAAGAGGCTTTATCCTTTGACACATTTTTTTGCTCTACAAACACATCTTCAATTTTAGCAGCATCCCATGCTTTGATCATTACCGGCCGCCAGATACCGCTTGTAACCAGGCGCGGTCCCCAATCCCAACCATAATGATAAGGAGCCTTTCGAGTGAACAGTCCGGTACGTTTTACCGCCTGCTCATTATTACCAGGTAAAGTATAGGGAACAGCTTCTAATTTTTTCAATCCGATCTTTACAGGAGAATGAAAATATATCCGTAAAGAATTTTTTCCCTGTTTCAATAATTTTTTACAGTCTGCTGACCAGGAACGGTGCATGTTGTTTGCAGATAAAAGAAGTGAGTCATTTAAATAAATATCCGCATACGTGTCCAGCCCTTTGAAGAGTAAGTCTATATTTTCTCTGTTCAATAATTTTTCGCCGGCTTCAAAACTAGTTTGATATTCCCAGTCTTCATTTTCTATCCACTGCACTTCCTTTTCATTGAAGCGGTAAAACAGTTCCGGGATTTTATTATGCCTGCGAAGGTCCAGGTGTACGCATCCCGGTACTACTGCAGGAAGCCACTCGTTTTTGTTTGCCTGTCTGAATTGCCATCCCTCATTAATGGTCAATGTCTGCATGGGTTCTGACTGCTTTGTTTTACAGGAAAACAAAAGGCTAATTGAAAAAATGATTAAGGAGAATTTTAATTTCATACTATGGTTAAAGTATATTTTTCTAATGTATCGGACTTTCATCAGAGGTGAAAATTTCAGAATATTTTCTTTTCATAATTATAGCCAAATATCGTCCAAAAATATCCGGATAAAAAGAAAAATATTTTCCGACTGTCTGTGAATCCGTTTTTAAATAACTGAATTGAAGATTTTTAATATAAAATACCGGAGAAGTAAACAAATATTCACTTTCTGAAACGAGGCTTAATATCTCTCAACTTCAGCAAATCTATACGTAGACCAAAATTCAGATTAATAGTGTAAATATTATTGCGAAGGTACTTGTCGGGATTATTCTGGCTTATCATAATTGCATTATAACCTGATTCCTGTCTGATTTTATGAAGTAAATATTTATAGTTAAACATCGGACTGATAATAAACGCTACTTTACTTGAAAGCCATATAGAATACACAAAACCTGCATTAACTGTATAAGCTTTCTTGATGTATTCTTTTACAAAAAATCTTTCGGGAATTAAAAAACCTCCCTGCACCTGGATGGAAAAACTATTTTTCTTTTTTATTAAATCAAATTCACTTTCCAATAATAATTTCCCAAAGTGTGTCTGCTCATTATAAGAAAATAAAGGCTCCAAGTATATTTGCAAATTTTTATTATAAAATTTAAGAATATGGAAATATTCCTGTGAGGCGACAAACCCGAACTTAAATCTCTTAATTTGAAAAAGTATATCGAAACCGTAAAATATTCCTAAGCCCTTTCCTGTAAAAGCTTCTTTTGTTGTACCGCTAGACTTACCGGGAATGAAGTATTTAAAATCATCACTTTGCATTTTCCAGCTAGAATATCCTGCACCCGGAAAATTTATTCCTAATAATATTTTCTTATCTGTCTTTTGTGAAAATATATTTGTGCAAGTGATAAAAAAAATAAAAAAAGTAAAGATTTTTTTCATATAACCTAAAATAGCTTTATAGGTCTGAGTTTAGACGTAAGACTTTAGATACTAGATGTTAGACTTTAGATACTAGATGTTAGACTTTAGATATTAGAAAATTACTTAGTCGTCAGATGACTTGCCAATTTATAGCACTGCGTTATAAAGATCTTTTCTACTATCTGCCAGAAGTCATCAGACGACTTATGTATTCTAGTTTACAAAAATGAGCATAAATATTGTCGTAATCAACCCCTCAATATGTCGTTTTCACACCTCCATAAATCAGCTTTCAGGCTGCCTTAGAAGGATCTATGACATTTGTTTTGAAACTTCTACCATTTGTTTTCCCTGTAGTTCTTCTTATAGGAACTTTATTGATCTGAAATTCTTACCAACTCTTAAATAATTCTTTTAAGCTCCTTCCTGTTTGCTTTATACTTCTTTCATTTTGCTAAAATATACCAGTCTTCTGTCTTTATAATCTCTGAAGATTTTTTATAGCCATCTTATGATTTATTTTCAATAACCATTTTCAGATTGGAAAGTCCCGTATCATTACTTCCTTATCGCTTTTGTACCATCCCACACAGGGAAAATCAGTGTCCGGGTGCGGGCCTGTCAGCAGTTTTTGAAATGCATTTGGAATAACATCAAGCTTTTTCATAAAATCCATAAGCGTTATGGTAAGGTATTCGCCTTTTTTGATTACAAAAGTTTTGCATCCATATTTTTTGCCTTCTCCTTCAAAAGCTTCCGCAACTGCTGCTTTATTAAATGACTTTGCCGTTTTTATCTTCATAAGAAATTCCATAAAAAGGTCTTTCACATATAGAAGGATCCAGGTTTTCCAGGGTCTTAAAAGCCTGCATAATTCCTTCAGGAAATTTTTTAGCCTTAACATACAGCACATTTACGTCGTCTTTTAAATTATATGTTTCCACTATCTGATTTTTAAACTTTAACTTTTAAACCTTCAACTTTCAACCTTACAAACATACCACGTATACTGCTTGATAAGATTCATGATAGTTTTGCCGGTTATGAAGCAAACTTCGACCTGGAAGATTGTGATAAGGTATTGCGCATAGAATGTCCTCATGAAAGCATACAAACATCAGATATCATTACACTTCTGAAAAATTCCGGATTTAATTCAGAGCTGCTCCCTGACTGATATTCTGTCCGTCTGATTAATATTTATTATCTTTACGCCCTACTTTTCTATAACCCTAACATGAAAAAATTAATTTCGGGGCGAGTTCCTCATTACATCGTTTTCATTTTCTCATTATATCTTCCGGGGCTTTTATTTCTTATGATCATGAGGATGGTTTTGATCCATTGTGCCACGAATGAACATACACTATTTGAAATACTTACCTTGAGATCCTTGCTGATAGGGCTACAGTTTGACACTGTTGTACTTTGCTATATTCTTGCTTTACCCGCTGTCTTATTATTCATACAATCCATCGTTGCCATAAAAAATAAAACCATACCATACATAGTCACTGTCTTTTTATGCATTGTGTTTCCGCTGCTTGCATTCATTGTGGTTGCCGATATTCCGTACTTTATATTTTTCAAAAACCGACTTACCGAATCAGCGCTGCAATGGATGGGCTCTATAGGAATTGTATTGAAAATGATCATCGGCAACAGTACCCACCTTACATTCCTCATTGCCGGGCTCATCTTATGCATATTCATCACTTATTTCCTTTACAGGTATTGCAAAAGGTCATTACTAAAGTATGACTGGACTAAACAACATTCCAATATTTATTATTCTGTCTCATTCTTAATTATAGCAGCATTATGTTTCCTTGGTATGAGAGGCGGTCTTGGT
The DNA here is from genome assembly GCA_019746425.1 of Cytophagaceae bacterium. Classification (GTDB taxonomy): domain Bacteria; phylum Bacteroidota; class Bacteroidia; order Cytophagales; family Cytophagaceae; genus JAIERY01. Next base: position 402 of record JAIERY010000002.1, on the reverse strand, counting down.
CACCCGGTCCGCCAGGGAGATGCCTTTTATTGCGACGATCCTGTTTTAAACCAGGCAGGTTTGAACCCTGCTTTTACGCTTATAAAAAGCTACGAAGAAAAAGTAAACCTGATGGATGAAGAGCTTGCGATCAAAAATACTCAGCAAATGCTTTCCATTGGCAATCCCATCGTTTCTATTTCACCCATAGCACGGGAAGTGAAAGGAGATGCTAACATGAATAAATATAATATCGTGCTGGTACTGATGGAAGGAATGAGCGCCCACAATATGGAAATCTTTGGTAATAAAGAAAAGCTCACCCCTACCCTAGACAGTCTTGCAAAAAAATCATGGTTCTTTACCAATGCCTACAGCGCGGGAATCCATACCAACAATGGCATCTTCTCTTCTTTATTTTCC
>JAIERY010000276.1 GCA_019746425.1 Cytophagaceae bacterium | reverse complement strand
TTAAGTATGCTTAAATTTTAATTCAAAATGACAAAAAAGCACATTTTTGCGACGCCTGATAAAAATAATTTTTAATCTCTTCTGTCAGTCTGGGATGACATTCATGCACACCCTGGTCAATGACAAATAAAATTTTTCTTCCGCAGGCTTCAGACCCCGATGGCAAAATTTCCTTCAGCAGGTTATTATCTATCCTGAAAACACCTTCGGTAAAATGCACCGGGTATTGATAGCTTACGGTAAAAGAGTTAACAATAGTCTTCATAAATATTTATGTTACAGAAAATCCTTTTGCCAGAATAAATGAAAGCGGCAGCATTAATAATATCAGCAAGCCGAACTCTATGCCCGCAAATCCTGCGGCAAGAGAAGCGTCCAGCACTATGAGTGCAAGTATCCCTGTCTTCACTGCTTTTCTTATTACCAGAGGGTCATTATTTTTCAATGCCGAAATAAAGTTGGGCAAGACCATTGCCAGGAATAAAATAATAAAAGGCAGCGCATGCAGAAATACAAACTTGGTCATGAAGGCAAGATTCAGAATTCCTATCATGAGAATAACCAACAGCAATAAAGCACTCTCCACTTTTTTTTTATTCATGCCATTTACCTCACCCTGACTTAATAAAGTAATCGCGATGATGTATATGAAAGGTATGACATACAGAAACCATAGTTCGGAAATAGCCGCAGGGATGAAGCTCATGCCCAGCATAAGGTTTGCGCTGCGGCATCCGCCCATACATACCGGACCAAATACAACATGATGTTTTGCATATTTATTATAATACAGCGCAAGCACAGCAATCAATGTTGCTATCAGGCCGCTGAGCAAAGATGCTTTGAACCCGCAAAGCACTCCGCCGATAATTAAAATACATCCTAAAGCAACTGCACCGCTCAAAGATGCGCTTCCGCTTGGAAGCGGACGCTCGGGCCTTTCGACTTTATCTAATTTATAATCGAAGACATCGTTCATTACCAGTCCGCCGGTGTATAGACCGAAAGAAGATAAAAGCAGCCAGTACAGAACTTCTATGTCCTGAATTCTGAAAGTAAATTCTTCTCCGTATAAAAATTCTATACCAATACCGCTTGCCGCAAATCCATAAAGGATATCTGCCAGCGCGGTAGGTATATTTGCCGGACGCATTAATCTTATATATGCAATCGCTCCCATTATTCTATAATCACATTTGAACTTTTTGGATCTACCTTAGGAGTCATACCTCCTCTTAAGATGGAATTGCCGGAAAATGTAGAACGCTGGTCGATCGATTGTCCGTCTGCCCAGTCTGATTCTTTCATCTGTCCGCTTTTCCCAAAAGCTTCCAACGCATTTTTATAACATACTTTTTCAATCGCTTCTTCAGAAATTCCTTTCTGCTCCATGAGCCATGCAGTCTTCGGCACTGCCAGCGGATCGCTGATACCCCAGTCTGCCGCGCTGTTGATCATAATTCTTTCCGGACCATACTGCTTCACGATTTCCACCATTCTTGCATTGCCCATTTTAGTGGAAGGATAAATGGTAAATGCTGCCCAGAATCCTTTATCCAGCACTTCTCTCACGGTCTCTTCATTGTTATGATCTACAATTACATTTTCAGGAGACAGGCTATGCTCCAGGCAAACGTCCATGCTTCTTGAGGTACCTGATTTTTTATCGCGGTGCGGCGTATGGATCTGCACTACTATGTTCAATTTTTTAGCGAGCTCCAGCTGCAGCCTGAAGTATTTATCTTCTGCCGGAGTCTGATCGTCGTAACCAACTTCTCCCAATCCTACCACACCTTCTTTGCAGAGGTACAGCGGCAGCAACTCCATTACTCTTTCTGCCAGCGCTTCATTGTTCGCTTCTTTGGAATTCAAACCGATGGTGCAGTAATGCCTGATGCCGAATTGACTTGCGCGGAATCGTTCCCATCCCACAAGACTTGAAAAATAATCTTTGAAAGTTCCTGCTTCGGTACGCGGCTGTCCGATCCAGAATGACGGTTCGATCACAGCAACTATTCCTGCTTCTGCCATTGCCTGGTAATCGTCTGTAGTACGCGATACCATATGAACATGGGGATCAATAAATTTCATTTTTTTCATAGTGATGTGGTTATGCTGTTTGTTTTTCCGAATATAATTTTTGCGCTACCGTATCCCAGGTAATTTCCTGCGTAAGCGTTTTTGAATAAAGGCCTTTGTTTTCCTGCAGTATTTTTCTTGTGTCAGGATATGAACTCATCGCACAGGCAAGCGCGGCAGCTTCTTTTTCCAGGTCATCTCCCCTGGAAAATAATAATTCTATATCCCTGATAATTTTTTCATCTATGAAAGGCCCCACCAGCCTCCACAATTCCGGGTTTACTTTTCTTCCCGCTGCCCAGCGTTCATGCGCATAATCAGAAAGCATATAAGCGAGTTTAAGGTTGGACCTTTTATCCAATCCATAAATTTTACAAACAGGTGATCCTATAAAGAATGCTTTCAGTATCATCTGGTTCCATGCATTGATATCGAAGTGCGCTGCAGGATAAGGATTCTGCAAGGCAATGGCTTCAAATAAAATTTTCATATTGGAGCGCACACCGTTCACTGCGAGATCAATAAATTTTTCAGGCTGTGGGAAAACAGGGAAGCCAAGGTACAAGGTTGCCGCTTCGCCTACTTCTGCCACATCAAAGAAAGTCCTTACCTTTTTTTCAAATTCATTTTCATTCACTGCTGCAATGCTGAGAAGCAATACGATGCGTGCCGCCTGATCTGCATGAAGGCGCGCAGGGCACCATCCCGCTTTTATTCCTCCGGCCTGATGTAAGTGCGTGTTGGAAAGATTTAATTTTGCTTTTCCTGTAATAGAAGGAATTCTTCCAAATGCCTGATAGATAATAAGGTCATCTGAAGTTGCTTCTATTTCTTTAATTTTATCTTCAAGCCATTTGCAGGCATCTGCCGAAATGTTTTCAGATAAAACAGAAAGAAGATAGTTTTTAATTAAAAGGATTGAGGCCCTATTTTTACTTTCCGGGTTATTCATTTTGCAATAATGTAAATGAAGAAATAAGTAAAAAAATCAAAGTTTCCCTATAATAAGAAACCCGGAAGTATGACTTTTGTTTTTAGGCGGAGGGTATAGGCTTTAAATATACATTTTTTCTGGAAGAAAGAAAAAGCAGCCAGCATTTAGCCAGAGCGCAAATGAGCAAACCCAGTGATTCTCTAGCATATTCTATATTTGGCTTATGGCTCATTGGCATAGTGACTCCTTCATATCTATCGGGCCACAGGTAGATGGCGCCTGCAATATAAACTACAATTAATATCAGCAGCAACACTTTGGGCAGAGGACGGAAGATTGCTACTAAAGATAGCAATGCCGATAACATGTACACCGGAATCCATACTTCCGGATCAGGATCGTTGTATTGCAAACCGGCAAAAACAATAAACATCAGGGCTAGCAGAATGCAGGAAATATACCGGACGACTATCATATTATTATATTTGATAAGTTTTTAAACCTAAAAATTACTCAATTGTTCCCTTTTTTAATCAGAATTACTCCAGAATCAAATTTTACCTTTAATACAGAAGAGCAATATCTGCACAAAATTAATGGTAATACTCAATTTTTATCGTCGCCTTAATATTCTATGCATTAAGTCACCACTCTTGCACTGACAATAATGGATTTTAGTATTAAATAAAAAAATGATAATCAAAAAAAAATTTAGTGTTCCCAAAGATGGCATTGAAGGATTGAAAGAAAAAGCATAATTAAATAAACGAAATATTTAAAAAGAGATATATCTTTATCTCCGGCTCATATTTGAAAATTCTATGAAAATATTAATTATTGAAGTTGAAAATGAGTTGAGGAAATCCATGGTATCTTTTCTTTCAGATGAAGGAT
>JAIERY010000193.1 GCA_019746425.1 Cytophagaceae bacterium | reverse complement strand
AGCATCCGCTTGCGGAAGCTGTCAGCAACTGGTTTAAAGAAAAAAAAACACAGACTATTTCCATTGAAAAGTTTGAAAGCATTACAGGTAAAGGAGTTAAATTTTTTTATAAAGGAAAGCCTTATTTTATCGGCAGTCCCAAGTTTATTGAAGAAAATAATATTGAGCAAAGTATTAACTTGGTGAAAGTGGCTCAAGAATGGAAATCAGGAGCACAAACCGTAATATATTTTGCTGATCAGGAAAAGCTTCTGGCTATTATTGGAATTGCCGACACTATTAAAGAGGGATCTGCTCAGGCAATAAAAGAATTGCAGGAAAAAGGAATAGAGGTGTACATGCTGACGGGAGACAATGGTCAGACCGCTAAAGCAATCTCTGAAAAAATCGGAATTAAAAACTTCAAAGCTGAGGTATTGCCTTCTGATAAATCTGATTTTATAAAAGAACTGCAAAGGCAAGGTAAAATTGTTGCAATGGTTGGAGATGGGATTAATGATTCCCAGGCATTAGCGCAGGCGGATGTAGGGATCGCGATGGCTAAAGGAACAGATATTGCAATGGATGTGGCAAAAATGACCTTGATGAATTCAGACCTGAGGCATATTAAGGGAGCATTGAATCTTTCAAAAGCAACCATCAGAACAATTAAACAGAATCTTTTCTGGGCCTTTATTTACAACGTAATAGGTATTCCTGTCGCAGCCGGGATTTTGTTTCCCTTTACTGGATTCTTATTAAACCCAATGGTAGCGGGTGCAGCAATGGCGCTTAGTTCATTTTCTGTTGTTGCTAATAGCCTGCGGCTTAAAATGGTTAAATTTTAATAACTGGAAATTTTGTAAAAAATTTCAAAAATTCTGTAACAGGGAGATGAATAAAGGAAACTAGTTTTATATTACAAAACAGGAGGTAATTTATGAAAACGCTAAAATTTAAGACCAACATCAACTGTAGCGGATGTGTTGCCAAAGCTACACCCCATTTGAATGAGGAGAAATCTATTGAAAAATGGGAAGTGAATACCCAGACTGCCGACAAGGTTTTGACTGTAGAGGGTGAGAACCTGGACAAAGAGAAAGTAAAGGAAGTTGTTGAAAAAGCAGGGTTTATAATCAAAGGAGAATTATAAAATAAATGCTCCGGGAAACCAGAGCATTTATTCAATCAACATAATCAAAAATTTTATGACTTTGACACCCTTTGCCCCGCAAGCTTGCACTTACAGCTCACATTCATATTCTTGCCGGTGGTTTCAGGGCATCATTAAGATGATATCACTGGCATATATATTGCAAATGAATCTAAGGGTACATCAAACTAAATTATAAAAAACTACGTTTATAGAATCATAACACATTATGATCCAAAGAATCCTGAATATAGCCCTTGTCTTTGCATTGCTGATTTCCTTCATTGGAGTAAGCGCCACAAAAGTATATTGCGCGTCTATGAAGGAGACTATGGAGAAAAGATGCTGCGATAATAAAAACGCAAACAAAGATTGCTGCAAAGACATTAAGCAGACTTATAAATTAACTACTGATTTGTCATCGGTAAATGCTTCGGTGGCTGTACAGGACGTGACTCTCTTTGCCGTTATTTTTTTAACATCTTTACCCAATAATATAGCTGTTCAGGAAAAACTGAATAGCTACTCTACATATAGTTCTCCTCATATTACCTCGGACATTCCAGTCCTTATTCAGGTCTTCAGAATTTAATCATAAGTTAAGTGTGAATAAATTATCTATGGGAAAAACTCCTGGGATAATCAATCTTGTCTATAAGACAAAAAATTCATTATTAACATTATTAAATTATAAAACTATGAAAAGTAATATTTTAATAGCCATACTTGGATTGTTCCTTGGACTGGCAAACATGAGTATGGCTCAGGTAAATCCTAACTATAAACAACAGGCTTCAGGTAAAAAAGAAAAAACCGAAGCGACACTAATTTATTCCTTTAGTTCTGATTCCTATGAGGCTGCTCATAATTATAAGCAGTCGGCAGCTTTGAAAGATGTAGTAATAATACCAAAATCTGAGGTATTACCTTCTTGCTGTACAGATGTAAAAGCAAGAACGATGGCTGATTACAAACACCCTCTTTCAAAAGATGCTGATGCTTGTAATTTGGGATATGTTTGTAAGAAAGACGTTAAAGGAGCTTGCTGTAATTAACTAAATGGTTTGTGTGGTATCCTCTCAGTTTGAGGATACCATCATTAATTAAATTAATATCTAAAATTGAAAAATTATGTTTAAGAAAATATCAATATTTATAGTCTTGCTTATAATGTCAGTCGCATTATTTGTTGGATGCAATGAGAAAGAAAAGCACGCAAAAGATGAACATGCTTATTATACATGTCCAATGCATCCCGATGTTAAAAAGGATGAACCGGGTTCTTGTCCTATTTGTGGCATGGATTTGGTAAAGAAAGAGTAGTAGTAATCAGCTCCTTTTAAGAGGGGGCTGATTAACTCTAAGTTTTAAAATTCCAAAATTAACCTTATATTTACTTTCAGAAATGAAAAAGGCTTTAATCTTATTGTTGATTCCCGTTTTCCTTGCTACTACAGTAGGTGTGACAATAGCTTCACATTACTGTGGGGGAAATCTTGTGGAAAAAGGGTTTGATATTAAGCCTTGCTGTAAAGATGTTAATAAAGGCGGATGCTGTGAAACAACATCTGAGCTTATGAAAATTAAAGACAGTTTCGTAAAAGCCAGTACAAGTTTTCCTGTGAATGACGTTCTTGCTATTGAAAATATCTTTAGTGTTTTTGAATTAAAACCTTCATTTAAAGAAATATCCTATTCCAAAGGATATTGGAGCAAAGCCCCTCCGCTTCCGGATGAGCAACTTTATATTCTTTACCATTCTTTAATCATTTGATTTTTTCCTCTGCTTGTCACTTCTGTGATTAAGCTCTCTATTCATTTAATCAATCATTTACTTATTTATCATTTGATCTTTGTACTAAGCGTGCTTAGAACGAATACATAATATTTTATTTAAACTTTAAATATCCATTTATGAAAACTTATAGTCTATTTATGGCTCTATGCCTAATGTTGTTTACATTTTCATTTGTATCAGCGCAAACGGAAAAGAAAAACAGAACGATTGAATTCAAGGTTACCGGAAATTGTGGTATGTGTAAAAAAACTATTGAAACCTCTTTAAAAGGTAAGTCGGGAATCAAAGAAGCAGTATGGAATAAAGATACTAAAATGATGAAAGTAACTTTTGACCCTTCTCAGATTTCAGAAGATCAGATTCATCAAAAGATAGCTGATTCAGGTTATGACACCGAGAAGAAAAAAGCTTCCGATAAAGCTTATAGTTCTCTTCCTGGATGCTGCCAATACAAAAGAACACTTCAGCCAAAATAAGAATGATAAGATATACAATTAAATCTTATACATGTTTACCAAAATTTTATAAGGTAAAAGAATAATATTTAGGGATTATTAAACTTAAAATTTATGAGACACAGAAATTGGTTAGTTATGGCAACTCTTATAGTTGTAATCGGATTGCTTTCTGCTTGTGAAAAAAAAGCAGAGCACAAAGAAGAAGCAAATGTATATTATACTTGTCCAATGCATCCTCAAGTGAATGAAAAAAAGCCAGGCAAATGTCCTATTTGCGGAATGGATTTAGTGAAAAAAGAAATAGAAAGTGATGGTCATAATGAAAGTGATCCTAACCACAAACATTAAATTCTAAAATACACTTCGCATAAGTGTTTGTTCAATGTAATTTCCTTCTCTCAGCAATGAGAGAAGGATTTACTAAAAATATTTTTTATGGTAGAAAGATTAATAAGTTTTTCAATTAGAAACAGATGGCTTGTTCTCATTGCAGCTATAGGAA
>JAIERY010000258.1 GCA_019746425.1 Cytophagaceae bacterium | reverse complement strand
ATTCCTCTTCTGTAAACTGATTCATGTCAGCCACTACCTGAATGGAATGAATGGTGGAGCCATCATTTAATGCAATAAATGATACGCTTTTGTTGCCTCTTCTGGTTCTTACCCATCCTTTTACCACTACTTCTGTGCCTATGTTTTTAGACTGCAGAAGGTCTTTGATTTTTATCCTTTTCACTTGCTGTTTCCTTTTATAAGTTACTTATTATCAGATAGTTTTTAATATTGGTCTGACTTTTGCCAATATTCTTAACAAAAAAAGTATATTTTGCGTTTTAAGGCAAAGTTTGGGCAAAATATAATATTTTTATTTAATCCTGAACCCAGGCACAACAAACAGCCTTTTTTCATATATTAGAATACATGCAGAAGTTAGGATTACATCAGGCGCTTACTCAGAAGCTCTCTCCTCAGCAGATACAATTTATCAAGCTGTTGCAGATTCCTACTGCCGAACTCGATTCCAGGATTGAGGAAGAGCTGGAGATAAATCCTGCGCTGGAAGAAGGAAAAGAAGAGAGTAATGAAGAAAATAACAATTCGGAAGATTCTGTAAATAATAATGAAGACAGTGAAGGAGAAGAAGATTTTAATGACAGCAAAAATGATGACCTGGATGTAGATGATTATATCAGGGATGATGATGTAAGCGGATATAAAATGCAGGGCGATGGCCCGGGTGAAGAAGAGGACAGGGAAATGCCGCTGGCTACTTCTTCTTCCATTCACGATCAATTGATTTCTCAGTTAGGATTTTTAAAACTGGATGATAAACAGACTGCTATCGGGAAACAGCTGATAGGAAGCATTGATAACGATGGCTACATGAGAAGAGAGCTGGATCTTATCGTGAATGATCTTGCCTTCGCTCAGAATATTGAAACGACGGAAGAGGAAGTAGAAGATGTTTTATTTAAGATACAAAGATTTGATCCGGCAGGAATAGGGGCAAGAGATCTGCAGGAATGTCTTTCGCTGCAGCTGGAGAGAAAAGATGATATACATCCTGAAGTGAAAATTGCGCAGGAAATTATCCGCGAACATTTTGAAGAGTTTACCAAAAAGCATTACGATAAAATTCAGAAGAGACTGAATATTACTGATGAGGAAATGAAAGAGGCGATTCATCTGATCACCAAATTAAATCCCAAGCCGGGCGGAGGCTCTACGGAAGATATCAAAACACAGTACGTTATTCCCGATTATATTCTTTTTAATAATAATGGAAAACTGGAGCTGTCTCTTAATTCCCGCAATGCACCTGAATTAAGAATAAGCCGTTCGTATGCAGAGATGTTCGATGCCTATGATAAAGGAGCGAAGAAAGATAAAAAATTAAAAGAAGCAGTGACTTTTGTCAAGCAGAAGCTGGATGCCGCTAAATGGTTTATCGACGCGATTAAACAAAGGCAGCAAACTTTGCTTAAGACTATGCATGCCATTGTGAAATATCAGTATGATTTTTTCCTGGAAGGCGATGAGAGCAAACTGAAGCCAATGATCCTGAAAGATATCGCTACGGAAATTAATATGGATATTTCGACGGTATCAAGAGTGGCAAACAGCAAAACGGTTCAGACAGAATTTGGAATATATCCTCTGAAATATTTTTTCTCTGAAGGCATTGCGACAGATTCAGGAGAAGATGTGAGCAGCAGGGAAGTGAAACACATCTTAAAAGAAATTATTGAGAAAGAGGATAAGAAAAAGCCACTTTCCGATGAGAAACTTGAAAAGATGCTCAATGACAAAGGATATAACATCGCGCGCCGTACGGTAGCCAAATACCGCGAGCAATTGAACATACCTGTAGCAAGATTAAGAAAAGAATTATAGAGTAGATGAATTACAGAAGTATTAGAAAGAGAATAAATTTTTTCAAAACCTTATCATGGATTATTTCATATCTCTTTCATCCATTGTTAATGCCCAGTCTTGTTTTTCTGATCATTTTTTATTTTTGTCCGATCGCTTTTAATGTGAGCTATGAATTTAAAGGACGATTGCTCTGGCTTATATTCATTGCCACTTTTGTTTTCCCTTTTCTAAGTACTTTTGTTTTCTTTTATGTCATGAAGAAAAGTTTTTCCGTCAGTGATATACTCATGGAGAACAGGAAGGAAAGATTTTTTCCGTTTCTTTTTTCCGGTTTGTTTTATGCGGCCATCACTTACATGTTTATCAGGAGCGGTTATGATGGAATTATCATAGTGATTATTGGAGGGATTGCCTTGTCAGTGATTCTGCTCGCAATTATTACATACTTCTGGAAGATAAGCGCGCATGCTGTAGGCATTGCAGGGGTGTTGGGTTATAGCCTGATAGTTTCTTATTTCTATCCTTATGAATTAATGCTTTATCCTATAGGCGCCATGGTTTTTTTTACCGGGATTTTATTGAGCGCCCGGCTGAATCTTAATGCGCATACACCTGCCCAGGTTTTTTCAGGAGCGCTGATGGGTCTGGTGATCAGCGTACTTTCTTTTATTGTATTTCAGAAATACGGACTGGCCCTTATTTATTAATCGGCCACTTAATCAAAAAGGTAGCCGGGGGATAAAGAAATTCCAAGCATATAAGGCGTAACCTGCGGGCCGTTTCCTTCTTCGAATAATGTAGTGAGACTATAATATCCAAAAAAGTTGATAGCGCCATAACCTATACGCGCTGTAAGGCCATATCTGAATTTACGTAAACCGAAATTATTGTGAAATTTTTCTTTGATGGTTTCGTCATTCGCCAGGTTTACATATTTTGCTTTGGTATGTCCGTCAAAGAGAAGTCCGAATTTTCCTCCTACTGCTATCCTGAAACTACTGCCTGGTTTTTTTTCTGTTTCGAATCTTAATTCCACAGGAATGTCTAAATAATTTGCTGACAGTTTGGATTTTTTAAAATGATAAAAGGGAGGACTTAATTGTGGTACATTTAGCAATACGAGTGAATCATTATATGAGCTTAGTCTTAAAGATTTGTCATCAAAGCTATAGTTTTCCAATCCCAGTCCTAATCCCGATGCTATGCTGAAATTACTTTTTCCAAAGGCCAGCGCCCAGTAATTGGAAAAATTAACCACCTTTGACTTGGTAAAATCCAGATCCATTTCGCCGGGATTATCCATATATTGATTAAAACCTATATCCAGAATTGGTCCGCCCCAGGGGTTGGGTTTGTCTGAAAACTCGTTGCCTTCCTGCTGGGCATAGCTATTTGTGCAAAAAAGGATAATGAAAGCAAAAAATAGGGTGCGCATATGTTATTGGATTATGGTGATTTAACCCCTTAATTATATCAAATGTTTTGCCAGTTCTTTAGCCAAATCTTAAAAATTTAGTAGATTTGCGCACTATTTTACGCAGCCGTGCTCAACTGGATAGAGCATCCCGATCACAAATCGGGAAGGTTTGGGGTTCGGCTCCCTACGCATTTATTACCTTCTTGCGCAAGTGAGTAAAAGTGAATAAGTTAGAAGGTCGAAATAGAAAAGGGTACAACATAGGCACAACATTTTAATGTTCTTGTAGCTCAACTGGATAGAGCACCTGACTACGGATCAGGAGGTTTGGGGTTCGACTCCCTACAAGAACACTCTTTGAAAGCACTGTGAGGAATTGCAGTGCTTTTTTATTGGTATCCACTCTCAATTTTGAATTAACATGAAATAAATCTTTACATCAAAACATGGGGATCAACCCTACGGTTGCACAGAAAGCTCCGGAGAGATCGAGGCTTTTTTGTTATATATCTGTCTTGAACTGTCTAGAGCATCCCGATCACAAATCGGGAAGGTTTGGGGTTCGACTCCCTACAAGAACACTCTTTGAAAGCACTGTGAGGAATTGCAGTGCTTTTTTATTGGTATC
>JAIERY010000217.1 GCA_019746425.1 Cytophagaceae bacterium | reverse complement strand
CATCACAAAAAAAGCAACGCCAAAACAAATCCCTACAGCAAGCAAAATATTTTCTTTGTATAGCTGACGAAGAAAATAAGCTCCATAAGATTTATTCCTTTCTTCAAAAACTATGTCGTCTAATGTCGCCTTGCTGTAATCTATGTCTTCCATAGAATCTGTTATTGAATGTTAAAAGTTTTTTTATACTCAGCTACCAACTTTTCTTCATCCGCTGTAATGTCAACAATAGCTGATTTACGGATATCCGCGATATTGATCTCATCCATCATATCCACCAGGTTTTTATATTTAGAATCTTTCATTGGTTTGATGATGGTAATGAGGGTATCGACGCTTTTCTTTCTTGTATCCAGCAAATCCCGGATCCCGGATTCGGAAAAATTAGTTACGTTTAATTCAGGCTTTTTAGGGTCAACATACCAATAGATCCTGTCGTTTTCTCCAAGAATCAAAGTCACTGTCTTTTCCTTGTCTACCGTCTGCTCCTTCTTGATATCATTCTTATCAGGAAGATTGATTGCCATTGCATGCTTTTTGGTAAGATTCGTAGTAAGCATAAAGAAAGTGATCAGCAAAAATGCAAGGTCAACCATAGGGGTCATATCCACCTTGGTTGAAGTTTTTTTGCTTCTCTTCTTTCCGTCTTTACTGTCGCCTGTACTTATTTCAGCCATTTTTATTTAATTATGAATTTTGAATGTTGAATTGTGAATTAACAAGAGTTATTAATACTACCTAACAAATACTTTTTTTAATATCTAAAGTCTAACGTCTAACTTCTGGCTTTGTTTCCAGGTTGGTTACAAAACTCAGGTGATGCAAATTAAGACTTTGCAATGCATCAATTATTTTTTTAGTGTGTTCAAAGTTAGAATCCCTGTCGCCTTTAACAGTAATCCTCAACATTGGATTTATCTCTTTTGCGAGTCCCACCCAAAGTATCAATTCATTCTTCAATGAATCAGCAGGAATGCCGGGCTGATCTTTCATGATTTTATCGCCAGGCTTATTCAAAAACATTTTTAATTGTCCGAAAGGAATACCGGCTGATTCCAAAGTGGAAAACCTATGCTTCTCTGCATCTGTAAGAGGAATTTTCACTCTTTGAGCCACCAGATCTATTAACTTAAGCCTCTGATTCTGATTATCAATTCCGAAATATATTTTTCCTTCTTTATCTACAGAGATCATCATAAGGCTATCAGCAGGAACTTCTTTTTTTGCAGTGGAAGAAGGTATGTCTACGGCAACAGGCTCTACCACATTCATCTTGGTAGAAAGAATGAAAAAGGTCAGAAGCAGGAAAGCCATATCACACATGGCCGTCATGTCCAAAGAAATGTTTTTTCTGGGAACTTTAATTTTAGGCATGGTAGTAAAATTAAAGTACGGAAGCTGTCTCTTTTACGCCCTCTTTGTAGTTGGTAGAAAAGTTTTGTGCAATGGTAAAGCCAACCTCATCAATGCTGTAAGTGAGTGAATCTATTTTGCTAGTAAAAATATTGTAAGCAATAATAGCGATTGCAGAGGCAGAAATACCAAATGCGGTATTGATCAAGGCTTCGGAAATACCATTTGCCAGGGTAACAGGGTCTGGAGTACCGGCAGTTGCCAGGGCACTGAATGCTGTGATCATACCAAATACGGTTCCCAAAAGACCAAAGAGCGTCGAAACAGAAGCAAGGGTGGCAAGTACCGTTAAATTTTTCTCCAGCATAGGAAGTTCCAAAGCCGTAGCTTCTTCCAGTTCTTTCTGAATCGCCAATACTTTCTGCTCTTTATTTAAACTGCGATCATTCCACATTTGCTTGTATTTCTGAAGCGCCGCATATACTACATTTCCAACAGATCCTTTTTGAAGATCACATTCATCAATCGCTCCATTGATATCATTTTCCAAAAGCTTTACTTTTATTTTTCGTACAAAAGCATTCACGGAACCGGATCCATATGCACTTATAATGGTAATTGTTCTTTCTATAGAGAATATAAATACCATCAGCAGGCAAGACATCAGGATAGGAACTACCAGCCACCCCCCTTTGTAAATAGTACCCATCAGGTTTAAACCATGTCCTTTGACAGGATCATTATTTTCAAAATTCCCCTCATATCCCAACACAAAGAAATAAAGCAGGTAACAAACAAGTGCTGTTCCAAAAATTGCAATAATCGTGAATAGAGAAGAACCTTGTGATGAAGAAGACTTAGCTTGATTTGTCATACCAAAAATAAATATTTAATAGTTTATAATTTCCTCGCAAAACTAACGATAAAGCTTCCACGAATATTGGAAAGCCGGGTTAAATTATTGTTAAGTTTATGAAAGACGGAAAACAAATTGACAATCCCCTATTCCAAATACATTCTTATTTTCTTTCTACCTGATTATCAATCATTATCCATAACAAAAAGGCAAAGATAAGGGATAAAAATTAAAAAATTATTTCCCCGGGAATAATTAAAAATCATTAATATTGATTGAGTTATCCACAAATAAAACCATAAAATATTCATTGGGAATGAAAAAAATTGCTGTAATAGGTTCGGGCACAATGGGAAACGGCATTGCTCATACCTTTGCTCAGAACGGCTATCTGGTCTCGCTTATAGATATTTCGGAAGAGGCTTTGCAGAAAGCGGTAAATACTATATCAGGCAATCTGGACAGGCAGGTAAAAAAAGCTGCGATTGATGAAAAGACTAAAGCTTCTACCCTGGCCAATATAAAAATTTTTACTTCTATCAGCGATGGTGTAAAAGAAATTGATCTTGCAGTGGAGGCGGCTACTGAGAACCTCGACATTAAGCTCAATATTTTCAGGGAGCTTGATAAGCATGTTCCTGCAAATGCCATACTTGCCAGCAATACTTCTTCTATACCGATTACCAAAATTGGCTCTGCTACCTCGAGACCGGAAAAAGTGATCGGTATGCATTTTATGAATCCGGTTCCTCTGATGAAACTGGTGGAAGTTATCAAAGGACGTTCTACTTCTGCAGCCACTACTCAGGCCATTATGGAGCTGAGTAAAAAAATTGAAAAAGTGCCGGTAGAGGTAAATGACTTTCCTGGCTTTGTTGCCAACAGAATTTTAATGCCAATGATCAACGAAGCTGTTTACAGTCTTCACGAAGGAGTTTCAGGTGTGGAAGAAATTGATACAGTGATGAAACTTGGAATGGCTCACCCAATGGGTCCGCTGCAACTGGCAGATTTTATAGGACTTGATGTTTGCCTGTTCATTATGAACGTACTTTATGATGGTTTCAAAAATCCTAAATATGCTCCATGTCCTTTACTTGTTCAAATGGTAGAAGCCGGAAATAAAGGAGTAAAAAGCGGAGAAGGATTTTATAAATATACTGCGGGGTCGAAAGAGCTGGTGGTAGCGGAGAGGTTTAAATAGTACAGAGTACAGAGTGCAGAGAGATGAGATATAAGACACACTCATTACTCTGCACACATAACTCAGCACTACTTTTTCACCACTCTCACCGTCTGATTAATTTCAGCATTGATCAGCTGAATCAGGTAAGCGCCGGGCTTTAATTCTTTCCCGATCCTGATGGTGTCGGTATTGTTAAATATTTTAGAGACGATCAGATCTCCTTCAATATCATAAATTTTTACTTTAAGGTCTTTACCAAGATTCAATTCATCAAGGTTAAGAAGCAGCTCATCTTTGAACGTTCCTGGTTCAAAAAGAACCTGTGCCGGTTTGGGTAATGCTTGCGCGATCATTTTTTAAAATTAGTTAATTATGATCAAGAACTTAGCATCAGGTAAAAAGTTTAATTATTTCTTAATGACTTTTAAAAGCTGATTGGTGTTGTCACTTGTAATTTCAACTATATAAAGTCCT
>JAIERY010000074.1 GCA_019746425.1 Cytophagaceae bacterium | reverse complement strand
TTGTGCCGTTTTTTATAATGCACCCGACGATATGAAAGAAGAAATCAGAGGGATGATAGGGATAACGTTAAAAGATACCATGCAAGCTATTCCTGCAGGATATTCAAGATTGATCATAAATGAAAGAAAAGTAGTGCAGGCCTATGTAAAAAATTTCTTAGGCGCCCCGATGATCTATGAGGATATTAAGGAGTATGCGGAAGAGCAAAAGTTAAAAGCAGATTTTGAAGCAGGGTATCTGGAGATTTATGGAAATGACAAAGAGATGTTTGCGCAGGTGCCGGTAAAGTAATTCTGAATTGTGAATGTTGAATTTTGAATAAAAAATCAATTATAATAATTCAACATTCAACATTCAACATTCAACATTCAACATTCAACATTTTTATACTTTTTGTTCTTCCGTCAACTGCTTCTGATAAAGCTCTTTGTATGTCTTGCCAAGTTTCATAAGCTCTTCATGTGTTCCTCTTTCAATAACTTCTCCGTCCTCAAGTACTAAAATATAATCGGCAAGTTTAACGGAAGAAACCCTGTGAGAAATTACCACAGAAGTTCTGTCCTTCATGATCCTTTTAAGATTTTCCAGAATAATGTTTTCGGTTTTGGTATCCACTGCCGACAGACAATCATCCAGTATAAGAATTTTTGGTTCTCTTATGATTGCCCTGGCTATAGATAATCTTTGTTTTTGTCCGCCCGATAAAGTAATGCCACGCTCTCCTAAAATCGTTTCAAACTTATCAGGAAAATCCTTGATGTTGTCATACAGGTCGGCCTCTTTGGAGGCTCTGAGAATTTCTTCTTCGCTTAATTTTATTCCTCCAAAGGCGATATTGTTTTTAATGGTATCAGAAAATAAAAAGACATCCTGTGGTACATAACCTATCTGACCTCTCAGGTTTCCGATGTTAAAATCTTTGATGTCTGTTCCGTCAATTTTTATTTCTCCTTTGGTGGTATCATACAACCTGCAAAGGAGATTGGCGATGGTGCTTTTTCCCGAGCCGGTAGAGCCGAGGATGGCAAGAGAAGATCCTTCTTTTATTTCAAAGGAAATATTTTTCAAGGCATGAATGCCGGAATCGGGATAAGTAAAATGCACATTGGAAAAAACGATGTGGCCTTTTAGTACTTTCTGTATATTCTTACCGGATATGATATCTGTTTTGGTTTTTAAAAATTCATTGATTCTTCTTTGCGATGCTTCCGCTCTAAGAATCATGCTGGTAACATATCCCAGCGAAGCGACCGGCCAGGTGAGCCTGTTGAGGTAAAATATGAAAGCTACGATAGTTCCGTATGTGATAGTTCCGTTGATCACATCATTGCCTCCTACATACACTACCACCACCGTGCTGATACCTGTAAGTAATAAAATAGCCGGAAAAAATAATGAGTTTACTATGGTAAGCTTCATCGACCTTTTAAGGTATTCGTGGGTTGCTTTTTCAAAAGTTCTGGCTGAATCGTTTTGTCTTCCGAATGCCTTGATCACTCTTATACCTGAAAATGCTTCCTGGATAAATGTGGAAAGCGCAGAAACCTGTTTTTGTATCAGGTCAGATCTTTTATCAATGAGGTTATTAACCACATAAATAGTTGCAGCCAAGATAGGAAGGGGAATAATGGTAAGCAAAGTCAGCTTTGCATCAACGAATAACATAATAGGGATGACAATGACGAAGTTGAAAAAAGGCTGAGCCCGTACATAATTGCAGGTCCAAGATACATTCTCACCAGGCTCACATCTTCCGATATACGGGCCATGAGATCGCCGGTATTATTTTTCCGGTAAAAGCTCAGAGGCAGTGTTTGATAGTGCTGGTAAATTTCATTCTTAAGATCAAATTCAATATGTCTGGACATGCCGATAATTGCCTGTCGTTGGAAATACAGAAAAACTCCTCCCAGGAGGGTAGAGCCTACGGTGAAAGCAGCATATTTTAAAAGTTCGTGCTGAAATTCTTCTCTGCTCAGGTTCTGGTCCGGAAGATCAGTGATATTCTGGATAATAGGTCCGAGTACGGTGAAAAAGAAGATGTTCAATATGACGCAAATGGTACCCAGAAAAAGGCTCTTCTTGTATCTGAGAAAATACTTATTTAAATACTTTAATTCTTTCACTTAATATTCCAAACTATAATACCGGCGATCCATTGAAAAGGTCGGAAAAATCTTTTAATATTGTCCTTCCAAATTGTCAGGTTTCTGACAATTTAATTTTCACAAAGATAAGATAACTAATATTAAATTTTAATGTTAATCACTGATATTAGATTCTTTAAAATTATCACGTTCTTTAGATGTTAAACAGGAGGTTATTAAGGATAAAAGTGATGCAGTCGCTGTATGCTTTAAAGCAAAGTGAGACTGCCAATTATCACAATGCGTTGGCTTATTTCGATGAGTTTTTTGCTCCCGATCTCAACTCTATGGAGAAGCAGGACATTAAACAGCTGAACCAGAATAAAAAACTTGCCTCATCTATTTTCCAGGATTTTTTTGAAAAAGACGTCAACAGGTTTGATGAGGCGCCTGCCGATATACGTAAAGCAATTGATACAGCTTTAGACCAGTTCAATAATCAGTTACAAAAAGACAAAAAGCATTTTGGCAAGATGCTTGAAAAAGATCTGCAGGGTATATATGATAATTATATTTATATACTTTCCCTCGTTACAGAGCTATCTGATTATGCACTAACTCCCCCTCTTAAAGACTTAAAATTAAAGGACAACAAAATAAGCCGCTTATTAAAGGAGAATAAGGAGTTTGTTTCAAACACTAAGAAGGGTAAAGTGGTTTGGAATAATGAAGAGCTGAAAAAGGTCTATAAATTATCCAATTCGGAGAAAATTTCTAAAGATATTGAAGGGAAGGATAAAGGTCTGGACAGAGATAAAAATCTTATACTGGCTATCTTAAAGGATATAGTTTTCAAAGAGGAGTTTCTTCAGGCCAATTTTGAGGAAAAGGATATTAACTGGACGGAAAACAAATCCATTGTAAAAAATATGGTTTTGAAAACCATCAAGGCAGTGGAAGAAAAAGATTCAGAAATAAAACTTTTAACGCTGTCGGCTAACTGGGATGAGGATAAAATCTTCTATGAAGAGCTTTATAAGAAGACAGTAGATACCGATAAAGATCTTGAGAAATTGATATCGGGCAAAATTAAAAACTGGGATATAGAAAGGCTGGCTACTTTGGATCGTATCATTCTTATTATGGCGATCAGCGAGATGATAAATTTTCCCAGCATTCCGGTAAAAGTATCTATCAATGAATATATAGAGCTTTCAAAAATCTACAGTACTCCCAAGAGCAAGCAATTTGTAAATGGGATTTTAGATACGCTTTCAGAAGATCTCATAAAACGAGGCATCATCGCAAAAAGCGGAAGAGGATTAATAGACAACAAATAGTGCAGAGTGATGGGTGCAGAGTGATGAGAACAAAATAAACTCAGCACTCAGTACGCTGCACTCAAAACAAAAAAAACTATGAGTAAGAACAGCGACACACTTATTGCCTTTATAGCAGGAGCTGTAACGGGCGCTATATTAGGAGTTTTGTATGCTCCTGATAAAGGAAAAAATACAAGAGATAAACTGAGCTTCCAGTTAGAGAAATATAAAGATAAGCTATCAGAAATGCTTGGAGAATTAATAACCGAGCATGAGCATGCTGATACTGCGGCTAAAGCAGAGAGTGAAAAAGTAGTGAACGAAGCCAAAGGTAAAGCAGATAAATTGATCCACGATGTTGAATTGTTGATTGATCAGATAAGAAATGCCAAACACGTTTAAAAAAGTAACTTTAATTCCCGGCGACGGAA
>JAIERY010000098.1 GCA_019746425.1 Cytophagaceae bacterium | reverse complement strand
CATCAATACTTTTTCCATTATCACTACACAGGCCAATGAAATGATGAGAGAAATACATGAAAGAATGCCTGTGATACTGAATAAAGAAAATGAAAGTCTATGGCTTAGCAATTCTATTACGACCGCCAAAATCACTGAGCTGTTAAAACCATACAACAGCGATGAAATGAATTATTACAAGGTCAATAAGATTGTCAACTCCACCAATTACGACACCCCGGAATGTATACAGGTAGCGCCCAAACTCTACCCGGGAGAAACTTTCAGCCTGTTTGAATAATTATTGCATCATAGCAGTAACTATCTCATTCCTTAAATCATAAAAAGCAGGCCTCAGTTTACTTTCAGCGTCTGTACCATAATTTACCACCAGGGCAAACACCTGATTTTTCACAGGGAAATAGAACAGGTCTGCACTGTATGCCAGGTCTCTGCCTCTATGGCCATACGCATAATGACCGGAAGGGTGATGAATAAAGTCTTTAAATATTCCTGCTCCTAAAAGTTTTTCTGACTCCTCAATCGGATTAAAAGTAAGCATCTGCGATAAAGAAGCCGGCTGAAGCAAAGTTTGCTGTACCAGCAGTGCATCTATAAAAGTATACAAATCAAAAACATTAGAATATAATCCCGTATATCCATTGCCACTGCCGGTATTGTAATTCGATAAATTGGCAATGGTTCCGTTATTGTAAAGGTCATAATATCCCTGGGCTACTTTTCCTTCCGGAAGTGCTTCCCTGTAATAATAAAATGTATTAGTCAGGTTTAAGGGATTAAGGATTTTTTCTCTTAAAAGCTGTCCATGAGGTTTACCGGTAACTTTGTCAATGATCATGCTTATCAGCAAAGTATTGGTATTGGAATAGCCAGGCCCTGCACCCGGCGCATACGCAGCGGGTTTATTATAAACATATTTCAATAATTCCTCCTGCTCCCAGTTTTTGTTCGGGTTATTCAGAACTCCGAGGTAAAATCCATTATCGGTGATCACATCATATATTCCCGAATTATGACTAAGCAACTGGCGTATCGTAACCTGATCTGCGTTTTTAATTTTACCAATCACCTCTGAAGAAAGGTAAGTCGAAACTTTTTCATCCAGATTTAATACTCCTTCTTCTGCGAGTTTGAAAGTAAGCGTAGCCATAAAAATTTTAGTGATGCTGGCCACCTTAGAGATATGGCAAGTCTGCATATCTATATTCTTATCAATATCTGCTTTTCCCAGTGAACCGGTCCAGGTACCGGAAGAATCTTTTACCAGCAATGCAATACCCGGAAGTCCTTTTTGTATATACTTTTCCAATATGGCATTGAAAGTACCTGCTTTGGGATGAGCAGAAAAATTTCCTGTTGTACAATCCAGAGATGGCTGTACTCCTGCCTTTTTACAGCTGCCGCAAACTATGAGTATAAAAAATATTAAGATTATTTTTTTCATTTTGAATTTTCTGATTTTTGGTTGATACTAAAAATTGCTCCCAAATGAAATGAGGTATTGGGCAATAAAGGAACATATTTATTTACGAATGGTGTCTGCATCCAGAACTGATAAAGCAGATATAATCTGAGCGGCTTATCGCATTTTTTTTCAAAGTCATAACCCACGCCGACCCCTGCAGAGATCATGAACTGAGGTCTGCCTAAAGGAGCTTTCTTTTTGTATTTCCCATCCTTAAAAACAAAGACCTGCATATCAGGAAAAGAATGTAAATAACCGGCACCTAATAAGACTTCTCCATATATTCCTGAACCAGTAATATACCTGTAACCTCCTTCCGAATAAAGTTGTATCCCATGTTGTACAAAACGATGGTAGAAATATCCCAGCTTAGCAGTCTGAAAGAATTCATGCTTCTCCCCTTTTTTATACAACCAATATGTCCCGATATGAAAGCCTGGATGAATGGTTTTACTGAATACTCCCAGGGCACCGAAACCAGGTAAAGACGTACCGTTAT
This sequence comes from Cytophagaceae bacterium, assembly GCA_019746425.1. GTDB lineage: Bacteria > Bacteroidota > Bacteroidia > Cytophagales > Cytophagaceae > JAIERY01. The sequence goes on along the minus strand of JAIERY010000098.1, from coordinate 1,859 downwards.
TGAAAACAGAAAATGTAATGGGCCTTTTTGTATCCTGAGCAGGAACAACATAGAATAGAAAAAAGAAACAAATAAAAAATATAAGCGGCTTCATGTACTCAAATATAAAGATTGATCATATAAAATTATAGAAAGAAGCATTTAATATATTCTCAAAAAAGAAGGTTACCTCTCCAATAAATTTTTATTCAGGGAAAGTAATTGATATGCTTTACCATATTTTTCACTCTTTGCTCCTGCTGATCATTATTTTACTTTTTGCACAATGTGAATCGAAAGGAACCATTGAGCCTCCTGCAACATTTTTTATAAGTCCTTTCCCTGACAAAGAAATTAACCTCGAAAAAAAACTGGGCAGTGTAATTTCTGTAAGCAATGGTTACGACATTATTGACCTCCACTTCTCTTTTAATCCCACAGACAAAACCAATTTAATATCAGGGTCCACCCCTGATGACACTATCTTTTATGGCAAAATAAGTAAACATAAAGGTATTTATTATTTGAGCACTCAAAGATCAGACTCGTGTTTCTGGATTACAGCGATAAAAATCAGGGATGGATATATCAAAGGGCTTGGGGCCGAATGGGAGCAAATGTATGAAATGGATGCCAAGCTTAATATGGACTCTTCATGCGTATTACGTAAGCTGGTAATACAGAATAAAATCAATGCATTAATACCTGATAGAAAAATATTAAAAAGCTACTTTGAAAAATATATTGACAGTCTCCCTGAGTTGAAAATAATCCATCCCGCAGAAAAAATAATTTCAGATGGCAAGCCGGAAAATCCGGAAGAAGAAGATTATGATATATCTGTACCTTCGAAAAAGATAATAGATAAATATTATCCCAATCCGATACAGGATTATCTAACCTTAGAGATTGCAAAAGAAGGCTCTTATGAACTCAATGTATACACCAGTGAAGGTCTTTTACTTCATAAGGAAAGCTTTACCGGAAAAGTGAAACAAATAAATTTCCGTGACATTCCTACCGGAAACTATTTCCTGAAAATATCTAATGGATCTGAATCGGAGACAGTGAAAATATTAGTAGACATAAAACAATAGCAATATGAATATCAGAAATATTTTTACTATGTTTTTAGCAATTATCCTTTTCACTCAGTGCGAAAAAGAAGACATCTCTCCTAAACTTCCTTCCTGTAAAGAAGTAAACCTATCAAAAAAAGTAGATGAAAAGATATTACTGATCAAAGGAGAACAAGTACAAATCAGTCAGAAAACAAATTTCAAGAGACCTAAGAAATCGGGCTATAAAAAATTCTTCTCAAAAAAGAATTACAGAATAAAAACTCCCAAAGGCCAGAGCAGCAATTAAATTATCTTACTCCGTGCATCCATTTTTTGATTACAGGCGCCAAGAAGAAAAGTATAATACCGCTTGCTATTGAAGTATACATTATCCATTCAAAAACATTAGAGTATATAGGAAGTGTCACCAGCGGCGAAACAGTACCGTCAGGTCCTTCCTCTGGTATATTAGCAAGCTTACCAATCTCAGAACCAATAATACCTGCTAAAGAGGATGACAATAACCAAAAACCCATTACAAAAGAGACAATTTTTACTGGAGATAATTTGGTTACTAATGACAAGCCAATTGGAGATAAACATAATTCTCCCGTAGTATGAAGTAAATATGCCAGCACCAAAAATAGTACGGGCGCAAGACCATCATCGCCTGCCATGTTAGCACCCAATACCAATATTCCAAAACCTAAACCCAATTGAATTAATGCTATTGAAAATTTATGCGGAATTGATAAATCATTATTCTTTTTAGCCAATGTTTCCCATAACCAGGAAAATATAGGAGCGAAAATCAATATG
>JAIERY010000211.1 GCA_019746425.1 Cytophagaceae bacterium | reverse complement strand
CAAGATCGCTTTCTAGTTCATGTTTGAATTCGCTGTTAGCAAGAATCACTCCTCCCAGAAATGTTCCAAGCGCAGGACTCAACCCTACCAGATTCATCAGGTAAGCAATGGCCAGCACGATGAGCAAAGCGGAAGCAGTAAACAATTCTCTTAAATGAGTTTTCGCAACTATTCTCAGCAAAGGAACAAGCCCATATCTTCCCACAAAAATAATAGCGCCTACAGCACCCAATACAAAAAAAGGCTGCGACCAATCCGGAATATTCTGCATAAGTTCACTGCCTCCATGGTCATCTCCCCCTGCAGCATGCTTCACTGCCATCAACGGAAGGATGGCAAGAATAGGAATGACTGATATATCCTGAAAAAGCAACACAGCAAAAGAACTTTGCCCGGCTTCTGTATTCATCTGTCCCTTCTCTTTTAGTGATTGCAAAACAATCGCCGTAGAGGACATGGAAAGTGCCAGAGCAATAGCTATTGAAGTTTGCCAGGAAACTCCGAATAAAAGTCCGATCAGAAAAATGACAATCGCGGTACCTGCAACCTGTGATAATCCCACGCCAAGAATCTGTTTCCTCATCTTCCAGAGCTTCTGAGGTTCCAGTTCGAGCCCTATGAGAAACAGCATCATCACAACGCCAAACTCTGCGAAGTGCATGATATCTTTACCTTCTTCACCGACGAGTCCTAATATAAAAGGACCTATGAGCATTCCAGCTACGAGATAACCCAGTACAGATCCCATTCCCAACCGTTTTGCTAAAGGAACCGTGATGACTGCTGCTGCGAGATAAATTATAGATTGTAATAAGAAACCGTCTTTCATGAATTAAGCATTTATAACACAGATATCATTTAAAAAAAGTATACCGGAAATTTTGTGTGTGTCAAAATTTTCCTCGGATAATTTATTCAGCAGTATGGAATATTGCTTCTCATAATTATCAAGTTGTTCATCGGTAAGCCGGTGTGTTCCCTGTACTGCAAACGGAGGCAGGTAAATCATTTTACATAAGCGTGCAGTTTGTTCGAACGGAGCAAGCAATTCACGTATGGTAAAATAATTATGTCCTTCCCTGCCATAAGCTTCCCGCGCACCACCGGTAGTAATGCAATTAAAAATTACCTTATCCTTCAGGTGAATACCACCCGGACCATAAGCCCAGCCGAATTCAAGTACCATATCAATCCATTGTTTGAGCAAAGGCGGACAACTGTACCAGTAAAAAGGGTGTTGCCAGATAATAATTTCGTGACTCACTAAAAGCGCCTTTTCTCTCTCTATATCTATATTAAAGTCGGGATAAGTTTCATACAGATCATGAAAAGTAATATTCTCCTGCAAAGGAATCTGTTTCAGAAGCTCTGTATTGGAGCGTGATTTCTCAAGGCGCGGATGAGCAAAAAGAATTAAGATCTTTTTCATTAAAAAAATAGCATTTAGCGATATGGAAATTTAAGGAATTATTTAAAATAATTGATCAATGCGGAAGAATTCAAATAAGATAAAAAAATATATTAATCCCGCCTGATTTATTCCCAATCGACATATTCACAGGAATCAAAGAGCAATTTTTTTTCATAAATATCCTTCACAATCATTCATTGGCGGATAATATTTTCAAAGTTCTGTTTACTTTCTCCTGAATGATTTGTATATAAATTATATACTAAAAAGTCTAACCGCATTTTTTAGTGTCCGGCAAAATCCCCCATTGCATTGTACCTGTTTTGTACATTACCGGATACTCATTTAACTCATAGTGATCATAAATTAAACCTGCATGCTATATGAAATTAAATGTGCGTATTGCTTTTTGTGCTCTGATGCTATATACATTGGAAAACTTTGCACAAGTGACTCCTTTTTCATTACCACCCCGATGGCACTTCGGACATAGAGGCGGGATGAATTTTACCGGCGGTACGCCAGTACTTCTGAATGGCAACGTCTGGGATGCCGCTACCTATGCGAACCAGGAAGGTGCAACTTCCGAATGTCTGCCAAATGGCAATCTTCATTATTATAGTAACTCCTGCAGACTGGCCAATGGCGCCAATGCAAATTTCGGTCCGGCAGTATTAAATGGCGGCGGCAACTCTTCAACTCAGGGATGTATATCTGTTCCTGACCCGGCCAATCCCAATACCCAATTTTTCCTCATCACTACCGAGGTTGATCCCAGCGGAGGAAGCGATTGCGTAACACCCGCGAGGGGAGTATGGGCCTATAGTCTTAACAACACTCCTGCAATTGCAGGAGCACCGGTACAACTTGCTGCTGCAGACGTGGTACAGGAAGTGATAGCGGTAACTTCTGATAACAACGGAGGCTACTGGATTATCTCACACGGAGGTTTAGTGCCGGCTGCAGCGCTCTCCACTTATTATGCCTGGCATATTACTGCTGCAGGTATAAACACTAGTCCGGTAACAAGCACAGGAACATTTGCAGCGCTTGAGTTTAAAGATCAGGGAGGGATAAAAATAAATAAATGCAATAATCGCATCGCTTATGTGAACGGACAAAATTTAGAAGTATTAAACTGGAATGCCGCAACAGGAGCTGTAGGCGCTTCTATCCGCACACACAACGTTAACACTCCTCCTACCAACAGCAACTGGCTGTACGGTGTAGAATTTTCTCCCGACGGAAATATCGTGTACATGACCGATTACCAGGGAGGCTTATATCATTACAATACAACCACCGGTGTGATCTCTGTACTAAGCGCTGATGGCGCAGGCTCTTCTCCCGGATTTGGAAATCTTCAGATAGGTCCCGATGACAAAATTTATATTGCACAGAAATACGGACCCGGAGAAACCGGTCCAAAATATCTTGGAGTGATCAGCAATCCTAATTCTACTACTCCGGCAGGCTGCGGATATGTACAGACAGGCGCAGGCGCTTTTCAGCTGGCTCCGGCAGGGTCCGCTTTTCAGAATGCCAATTCCGGACTGATTACTTTAGGATGGCACAACCCTAATCTTCCTATTACAGAATCCACTTCGCCCTGCATGAATTTTTCATACACCTATACACAATATTACGGTGCGACAATTCCTGTACTTGCTGGTTCACAGGAATGGGATTTCGGAGATGGCGGCGGCTGGCAGACAGGACTTGGAGCAAATCCAACTCATAATTATGCATCGAATGGAAACTACGCCGTGAGACTAAGAGTGAAGGATCAGAACTGCCAGATATTTTACACCAATCAAAAAAGTATCACGGTAAGTTGTGTGTTGCCGGTAGAACTGATTGCATTCGATGCGGAAAAATCAGAAACAGGTATTTTACTTTCCTGGAAAACTGCCATGGAAATAAACAATAGCCATTTTGAAATCCAGCGATCAGCTGATGGAATAAATTTTATTACCATAGGTACGGTAAAGGGAAATGGGAACAGCTCTTCCATAATTACCTACTCTTTCCCTGATGATTATCCATACTCCGGCGAAAATTATTATCGCCTGGTACAGCATGATTATGACGGGGGAGAAAAAAACAGCAATATTATTTCGTTGAACATAGAAGATGTCCAGATAGCTGTTTTTCCAAATCCTTCTGGAAATAATTTCAATGTGCAGGTTACCGGAGGAAAACAAGCGCACATTATAGTTACAGATATACTGGGAAGAAAAGTATATATGAACGTCATAAATGAAAGCATGCTGAATTTTTCTTTCGGAGATACCCTGCCAGGAGGATTGTATACTTTACAGGTACATAACGGCAATAAAATAAAATATCATTATTGTCCGACTAAAATAAGCTTTAAACCTCCGGTTTCCCAATGTAAACGGAATGTTTT
>JAIERY010000375.1 GCA_019746425.1 Cytophagaceae bacterium | reverse complement strand
CACATATCTCTACCATTTCCGGCACTCTTTTCTTCAATATCGCAGCCCTTAGTTTATGGAGGGAGCCTGCAAAATACAGGTACTCGTGAACATACATATCAAGATAGAGCGGGTTATGCTCAGGAAGGTAGCCAACGTTTTTTCGTACTTCTATAGTAGAATCAATTACATCATAGCCTGCCACTTTGATCGTACCCTGTGTAGGAGGAATGTAGCAGGTAGCAATTTTCATGGTAGTAGACTTGCCCGCACCGTTAGGACCGAGAAAGCCTAAAATCTGACCCTTATTGGCAGCAAATGAAATGTCATTCACTGCATTTTGCCTGCCATAGGTTTTAATAAGATTTGTGACAACTACCGACATTATATAAGTTGAAAGTTTAAAGTTAAAAGTTTAAAGTTGGGAATGAAAAATATTTCTCTTTAAACGTATAAACCAATCTTAAAAGTATTAAAAAAACTTTTTGTTTAAATTGTTTTCCGGCCTTTCGGCATCAATGGTCTTACCTCAATTTCAACGGGATGGAAGTTGGTTGAGGTTTCCAGGGCATAGATAACAGATCCTGCTACATCTTCTGCCTTCATCATATTATCATTAACCTCCAGGTGTTCCATATTCTCAAAGAAATGAGTCTGGGTTGAACCCGGACAAATCACTGTTACCTTCACTCCATAATCTCTAAGTTCTTTATACATAGCCTGCGAGAGACCGCGTACTGCGAATTTGGTTCCGCAATAACCAGCCATCATAGGAAACCCTTCCTTTGCGGCAATAGATGCGATGTTCACAATATGTCCTTCGCCCATTTCTTTCATTTTGGGAATGACCATTTGCGAACAATAAAATACTCCGTTGACATTTGTCTCAAACATCTCTGTCCATTCTTCCACCGGCATCTCTTCTATTAAAGCAGCATATCCAAGTCCTGCATTGTTGATGAGTATATGAATGGCTTCGCCAAAATCTTTGAGGGTTGCATTGTATGCAGCATTGACAGAGTCTACATCTTTTACATCGACTGCATAAAAAATAAAATGATCATGTTTCAGGTCCGGAGCTGTACGGCTCCATCCGGCAACCTTAACGCCTTTTTCCAATAAGATTTTTACAAGGGACAGACCTATCCCTTTGCTGCAGCCTGTTACAATGGCAACTTTATTTTTTAATTCCATTTATAAACTGAATTTAGAAAAGGAAGACTGGATGACCATCACCAGGAATACTATCAGGATATATTTGATGATATTTTTTTCATCATTGGTATATCTGTGCCAGAGGTTATCATTATAAATGGTCATGCCGATGGCAGCACAAAGAGCGAAATTATAAAATGTAAATATTTCTTCTATTCTTGTAATGTATGGTAATGGAAATCTTATGACCAGTAAAAAGCCCATGATAAAGGTGAGCATTTCAAAGTTCTTATGCTGAAGACTTACTTTCACAGCACGAACCAGTACAATAATTCCAAAAGTTAAATACCCTATCCCATTGATGAAATAATAAACAGTATCGTGAATCTGAGCGGCAAAAAATATAGACAATACCCCTAATAAAAAGCACAGCCATAATAATATATACAGCTTTTGATCCAGTACCAGTATATACAAAGTGATCAATGCCACCTGCAGCACAATAAGAGCAATGGAAAGTGCTTCCCCCTGATCGGGCATAAAAAGAATTAAAAAAACAGATGCAAAGATGAGTATAAAAAGAATTTTCTCTATCTGGGGAGCATGAAGTTCAAGTTTGGGAATCAAAGCCATATATTACTGTAAAAAGATCTTTTAAAAGTTACACCTAACAGTGCTAAAACACTTACAATAATAATGAAAGTAAGAATCTTTTTCTCATCTATTATCAAATCCTTATTATTTTGTTTACCGGTAAGAATGGCTGTCGCTACTATTACTATAATATAATTCAGCACATGCGCTATCGTAAGAAAATTTTCTGTGGGAATAAAGAGGTAAAAAACAGTCTGGGTAATCAGCAAAATACCCAACAGAAGGCTATATTTGAAAATATTGGTTTCCAGCATAGACCTACGCTTATTCCAAAAATAAACCGGGAATAAAATAAAGCCCAGAGAACCCACGAATAATAAGATACCCCTCCCTTTCATTTCCATAATATTAAACAATATGGACATCAGGAATAATGCGAAATAGCCTATTATGATTTTATAAAAATCACTGGTCATACGTTTATAGTAATGCAGGAGCAATAAAAACAGGCATATAAAAACCGGGAACATGATTACGCGCTCTCCGCTCCACCCGAATGATGCCCAGACATATCTTATAATGACTGACACCAAAATCAGCCCCATCAATATATGTTCTGTTTTCATAGAATTTATCTTTACTTTTATCATTCAAAAGCCACAGCTTCCATGAAATTTTTAAGGTTTGGATTATCGGGAATACTGTTTTTTACCCTTTGCAGGCCCATCCTGAGCCAGATCAATACCACCCCTTATATTATTAACCTGAAATATCATTATGGGTTTGTCATGAAGCATTCTATTAATATGGCACACCTGGCTAACCAGCGGCCCCAGGGCTTGGAGATCGACCTCTATAAACAGACCACAGGCATTAAAAACTGGCAGTGTTATCATAACTTCCCTATGATCGGCTATTCTTTTCAATACTTTCATCTGGATCCTAAGAAGCCTTTGGGAGACATGTATTCTGCCATCATTTATTACAGCCAGAAATTTTTGAAGAGTAAAAAAACTTTCTTCTCCTACCGTATCGGTATGGGCGCGGGATATGTAGAAAGAAGATTTGATTTAAAGACCAATTATTACAATAATTTGATTAGTAGCAGGATCAATTATGCTTTGAATGGCAGGTTGAGTTTTACCTGGAAAATTCAACCTAAAGTTATTCTGAGTACAGGTATAGGAATTCTACATTTCTCAAACGGGGCTATGAAAGTTCCTAATCTCGGAATCAATATTCCGAGTTTTCATATAGGTTTAGGAATTTATCTTGATAAAACAGAAGACTCTGTATATATAGGTGACCATAGTGATATTTGGTTTGACACTGGCACGAGGAGAGCATATGGAGAGTATCATATATATGCCAACCTTGCGGGAGGATTTAAACAGGTTTATCCGGTAGAAGGAAAGTCATGGCCGATATCCACTTTATCATTATATACCAGTAAGCATGTAAACCATAGAAGTGAATTAAGCATCGGTACCGATGTTTTTTACGATGGCTCCAATAAAGTAGCCCTTGATACCCTACCCAATCCGAAAAATATTAAATACTTTAAATGGGGAATCAATATCGGACATGAATATTTAATAGACCGGGTTTCTTTACTTACTCAATTCGGAGTATATCTATATGACCCTTTAAGATTAGATAAAAGAATATATCAGAGAGTTGCTTTAAAATATTCTTTACCACATACTCCTCTTTTTCTTTCCATGGGACTGAAAACACATTTGGGCCAGGCTGATTTTGTAGAATGGGGAGTGGGAATTAAATTATGAATTGTGAACGGTGAATTATGAATAGAAGAAATAAGAATAGGCAAAAGGCAATAGGCAATAGGCAATGGTTTTGCCAACTGCCAATTGCTAACTGCATACTTATAATTGCTTTTAACTTTATACTTTTAACTTTATTCTCGTGTAAAAAAGGCGAGCAATGGGATTGCGTAAAAAGTACAGGGAAGATTGTACAGGAAGAGCGTGGCGTAGGAACCTTTGACATTCTTTATGTAGAAGATAATATAAACGTGATCCTTACCAATGACAGCACCGATAAAATCATTGTAGAAGCGGGAGATAAT
>JAIERY010000264.1 GCA_019746425.1 Cytophagaceae bacterium | reverse complement strand
AAAAGCCATCAATATATTGGGGTTACTCCAGATGTAGTTTTGCCTGAGTTTTATGAAGGTATTTATCAGAAAGAAATTCATTGTAGCGCATGGTTTCAAAGCTATTATGAATAAGAGGAGAGGGGTTTCTCCAGCTTCCTTTCCCATTATAAAGTTTTGTATATGGAACTTTGCCATCAACCAGTCCTCCTGCAATCTGAATTCCTGTTTGACCAAAATCGAGCAGTTTGAAATTATACTCTATTTTTGCATCATATTTCTGATAGTTATAATCGCCGCCAAATACATCTTCTAATCCTCTTGTATATTGAAAATAAAAAACAGGAAATTTGCTGCCCAGCGGTATTTTACGTGAAAGCAGTTGCATGGATTGCTCGCTATAAGCATACCTCAGTCCAAATTTTACTTCGGTAAAATTATATAAGTTATCAGTTTCGTCGGCAAACTGATAATCATAAGTAGTTTCATGTCTGCTGATATTTAACGCTATCCTGGTGTCTAGAAATTTCATGGGATGAATGTTGATAGAATTCTCCCACTGAAAGACTCTGTCCATAATTCTCATTCTTATTCTTCTTAAAGGCTCACTGGAATATTGATTTCTGTTAAAGGGAAAAAATACTCCGCCTGCTTCCTGCACATCATCTGATAAATCTGTATGAAGGTATAAAAACTGTCGTCTTGGTTTGAATGTAAAGTCACAGCCATATTTGGTTTCTGTGTCCCTGAATCCATAACCGATATAGCCGCCCGCTTTAAAAACTTCTGAAAACTTTTCGTTGGTATGTGCACCGAATCCTATCCTTATCCCTTCAAGCTGATTAATACTTAATATTTTATTGAGATCAATGTCAAGAAATTCATAGGTGATAAAATTGTAGTAAAGGTTCTCTCCGAATCTTAAAGTTCTTTTTATGAATTTTTTCTGATCAACAGAATCATAGTGTAAATAAGTGTTTTCATCAGTTACAGTAAGGGGTACTTTCCTTTTTTCTTTCCAGAAAGCTTCATCCTGATGAGGCGCATACGCAGGATATTCCAAAACTGTTTCATCATAATCTTTTTTTCTTGTAAAAGAATCAAATGCAGGATCGGATATATAGCTGTCCAGGGTTACTACAAATATTTCCCCCGATTTATCTACAAGCGCAGTGGTTTTGGTTCTGGAAGGAAACCAGACTTTGTGTTCCGGATAATAAGTATAAGATTGGTATGCATTCATTTTTAATTTCCTTTCTCTTTTAGAGCTTGCGGTAAAAAACTGAACTGCATAATTTTTGGAATTGATGTACATCAGGCCTTTTAAGCCATCAAACTGCTTTTTAGGAAAGGCATTGTATTTAATCACATAAATGGTGTCTGTAACTGTTCGTATGGTATCGTGCATGGAAAAAGCATACCTGCTTAATGTATTGTTTGCTAGAGGCCCTACATATGTTTTTCCTCCTATGCTTACAAAATCAGAATAAGGCGAAAATGATTGAAGCTGGGTAGTCTGTACAAAAAGAGAAGGTACATCCAGGATCGTTGATTTTGCCCCGGTAATGGTTTCTTTAAAATGATTTTTATTGTATATTTTTTTCTCTGTTACGCTTTCTATCATAAGAAAATGCTGATCCTCTTTGAAATGAATAAATTTCAGTGAAAAGAATTTAAATACCTTGTGCAGGGAGCGGTTGGTCTTTTCCACTTCTTCAGGAGAGAAAGTCGCTTTGTTATACGTGGAATAGCTGAGGTATTTTAATTGTGAAAGCTCATTTTGTTCCTTATTAAAAAGCACTCTTCTTATAATAGCCATCGCGGTATCGCTCGACTTGTTTTCCAGCGGAAAAAATTGTTGTTTATTTAATTGAATACTAATTGAAGCGTTTTGATCCAGTGAATCAATTTTTATTGAGTCGGTAATGTACAGGTGGGCTCTAAAGAAAAGATATTTTACAGATGGATCATTCGGGATTTCAAAGGCGCCGTCAATATCCGATAAAAATTCTATAGCAGGATTATCGGTTTGTATATTGACAAAAGGTATAGGTGTCTGAGAATATTTTTCAATAACTTTTCCTTTGATCTGACAGAATGTGTCTGCAGAAAACAGTAAGATTCCTCCAATGAAGAAAAGCCGGAAAAATTTCAGGAAAAACATCAGCTAAAAATAGACAATAGTCTTTTAAAATCCTGATAATAAAGAAAGGTTTGTGTTTAAAGAAAATATTTTGAACAGAGGTAATTATTCTTCTTCCTGTAGAAGCAGCATTAATTTTTTAAGGGATTTCTGGTTGTTTTCTTCCAGTATGGTTTTTTGAATGCTTTTTTTCTCCCGGGTAGTCAGATGCCAGCTCAAGGCTGCGCGCTCCTGATCTTTGGCTTCCTTTTCATCAATAGTTGTTTTTTCCCTTAGCTTGCTCCAGTTGGGAATATATTGAAATTCTACCATCTGCATTTTTCCCTGGTAAAGTGTCTGGGCAAATTCCAGTATGTTGTCGTTGTTAAGATCCTGCATGTAATCCCAGTTGCTGTATAAGCTTCCTATAGGACTGAACACTTTCTGAAAAATAGAAGACTCCACTTTCTTTTCTATCTCTTTATCTTTTTCTGAATCACGAATGGAAACCAGCACTACCCCGCTGGTATTTTCCATGATCCAGTCTTTGAAAAGGTACAGGAATTTTACCGCGTCCCTGATACCATAATTATCAGACAGACCTGCATCCATGATCTCCATTGCAGGATCGCTGGGTAATTCTACATTCGGAGTAATGTAAGGAAAGGTGGCGCTCATACGCAGCGCACTGAGGTAACTCAGATTTTTGGCATCCTGCTCTTCATAAAAGCGCAGGAATTCTATACCTTTTATTTTTTCTGATAAAGACTCCTGGGTATAAGTCTTTGTCATATAAGAAACATTCTGCGGGGAGATGTATAATTTACGTCCGTCGTTCACAATGGTGGGAGCCAGGATGATCATAGGAATACGACCTTGCTGTTCAGGTTCTTTGTATTCCCAGACTTTTTTATTCATTACATACTCGGTATTCTTATTCAACTGTTGTTCAAAAGCATAGCCACGGTCCTTCAGGTATTCATATTTGCCATAAGTGAATTTCTGAAATCTGAAGAACACATCATTCACGACAAGGCTGAAGATTACCGGATTTAATATATCCTTGGTGATATTATGATAATATTTCTGATCATATATATTCAGGTTTTTTCCTGAGACTTTATCGAGGTACAATTGTCGGAAATAGCTGGCGCCCACTACGCCACCTGAAGCTCCCGTAATAAGAGCTGTGTGGTTAAATAATTTCCCATTCAGGCTGCTGTCGGTGTATTGCAGTGTTCTCATTGTCCATGCAGCAGCTCTTTGTCCGCCACCGCTGGTGCAGATCAGGATAAGCTTGGGTTTATTCGGTCCTTTAAATTTACTTTTCCAGTTTTCAAGTACCTGTTTAGTGGAATCTACATCCATTTTATAATTACCTATGCTGCTGAGCTGGTTTAACCGCTGAAGAGAATACTCGGCCTGTTTGGAATTGTAATCCAGTCCATATGCCTGGTAGTTTGAATTGACCAGCTGATATTTTACAAGGAAATTAAATACAATAAGAGTGATCATTAGGGTAGTAATCGCCCAACCGCGCAGCCAATAGGAAAATGCCCCGGTAAACATGATGAACATGGAAAAGAATAATATTCCGCTGGCTGCAGAAGGGATCTGGAAATAGGCATTGTCACGGAACAAGCCCAGTATTACTATAAGAATAATGACAAATATTTCCACAATCACTGCATTCAGGTGATT
>JAIERY010000399.1 GCA_019746425.1 Cytophagaceae bacterium | reverse complement strand
GACTGGAATGTGCTGGAAAAGCTGCATGATCATCATGCCTGGAAAATGGATATCGTAAGAGAAAGGTATAATCGCTGGGAAAAAAATGTGCACCTGCTTATCGTGCAGGTATTCCGATTAAAAAAACCATTTGAGCTGGAAATACTTCCGCAATACGGAGGCTGTAAGTCCTGGATAGAAATTGAAGGCAAAACAGATTTAACAGGAGACTTAATCCTTAACCAATCTATAAAAGGCCGTATCTGAAACAAAGGCTTCCTCTTTGAGGTTATTATTACAGAAATCCCTCATATAATATTCCGGGGGAATTTTTGTTATATAAAGGATGGCCGGAAAAAATTCCTTCAACTCATTAGCCAAAGAGTTTTTCACCAAACACCCGAGGCTCACAAAAGTCATACGTTTCTTTTTGTGGACAGTCATGCTTTGTTGTATTCTTTTTGCTATCGTATATGTCATAGTTTATTCTTCGATCCCTTCACGTTCCGAATTACGTTATGTGCAGAATCATACTTCTTCTGAAATATATTCGGCAGACAGTGTATTGCTGGGTAAATATTTTATTCAGGACAGGACCAATATTACCTATGAAGATATTGCGCCTTCTGTAATCCACGCACTCATTGCCACTGAAGATGCAAGATTTTTTAAACACAAAGGAGTAGACACCCGCGGCATGTTAAGGGTAATGGTAAAAAGCATTTTACTGGGTGACGAAAGTTCGGGAGGAGGCAGCACCATCAGTCAGCAGCTGGCCAAAAATATTTTCCCAAGAAAAAAATATTGGATATTTTCTTTACCTATTAATAAGCTGCGGGAAATAATTTTAGCGGGAAAAATTGAAAATGAATTTACCAAAGAAGAAATTCTGACATTATACCTCAATACAGTTCCCTTCGGAGAAAACGCTTATGGAATTTCAAGCGCTTCCAAAAGATTTTTTAACAGGCCGGCAGATTCTTTGAAAACAGAAGAGGCTGCCACTTTGATAGGAATGCTGAAAGGAACCAGCGTTTATAATCCAAAAAGGAATCCTGAGAAGTCCAAGACCCGGAGGAACGTAGTATTAAGCCAGATGGAAAAATACAATTACCTGAAATCTGCTGTGGCTGATTCTTTAAAAAATACTCCGCTCACTTTACATTACAATTACAGCACGCACAGCGAAGGTCTTGCAACTTATTTCCGCGAGCATCTGCGTATAGAATTGCAAAATTTTCTGCAGGATTATAAAAAGGAAGACGGCAGCAGCTATAACCTGTATACCGATGGCCTGAAGATTTACACAAGTCTTGATTCCAGGATGCAGCAATATGCCGAAGAAGCTGTCGCGCAGCATATGTCACAGCTGCAAAAATCTTTTGATGCACATTGGGGTAAAAAAAATCCGTGGGGAAAAAATGCTGAAGTCGTAGAAATGGCCAAGCGAAGATCAGATAGATATATCGCTTTGAAAGAGCAGGGTTTGTCAGAAGAAGAAATTGACAAAATTTTTGGTACTCCTGTGAAGATGAAAGTTTTCACCTATAAGGGAGGGATTGAAAAAATCATGTCGCCCATAGATTCTATTAAGTATTACCTGAGATATTTACGCCCGGGTTTTATGGCTATGGAAACCAAAAGCGGCTACATACGTGCGTGGGTAGGCGGCATTGACATGAAATATTTTAAATATGACCATGTCAATATCAACACGAAGAGACAGGTAGGCTCCACTTTCAAACCTATTGTGTATGCCGCAGCGCTGCAACAGGGGGCAAATCCCTGTGAGTACATTCCAAATGAGCAGTTGGTTTATGAGGAATATGATAACTGGTCTCCCCGTAATTCAGACAATGAATATGGTGGAATGTATTCCATGCAGGGAGCCTTGACAAATTCTGTGAATACTGTCTCCGCTCAGCTCATCATCAAAGCAGGCATACCGAATGTAATGTCTCTTGCAAAACAGATGGGTATCCAAAGCAAACTTGACCCGGTTCCTTCGCTTGCCCTTGGTACTGCCGATGTTTCTTTATACGAAATGGTTTCTGCCTTTAGCGTTTTTGCGAACAGGGGAGATTACATCGCACCAAGGTATTTATTAAAAATAACCGACACACAGGGGAAAGTGATCAAAGACTTTACCGACAGGAGAAAAAAACAAAGAGTGCTTTCTCCCACCAACTCAGACATTATGGTGAGCATGCTGCAGAATGTAGTGAACCACGGTACTGCAGCAAGACTCCGTTATACTTATAACATAGAAGGCGATGTTGCAGGGAAAACCGGTACAACGCAATCGCATGCTGATGGATGGTTTATCGGTTTCACTCCGGATCTTGTAGCAGGCGCATGGGTAGGAGCAGAAGACAGGAGAATACATTTCCGTTCTATTGATCTGGGGCAAGGTGCAGCTATGGCGCTTCCTGTCTGGGGGATATTCATGAATAAAGTATATAAAGATCCTTCTTATAAAAAATTAAAAAATGAAAAATTCAGAGTGAACACAGAAGATGTTGCGCTGCAACTTACCTGCGAAGATTTTATTCCGCCTGATACCACAGACATATTCGATGAGTGGTGGCCTTTTTCCAAAGCTGAGAGAAAAGAAAGAAAACAGGACAAAGAAGAGAGAGAAGAAAGCAGCGACAAGGCCGTTGCCGACAGCGGAAGAGGACTGAAGAAATTGAAAGATTTGTTCAGGAGAAAGAAAAACTAAAGTCCACGGTCCACAGTCGATAGTCCACGGTAGCTCGGTGGTCTGTCGACTGTGGACTGTTAACTAATTTTTCACAAACTTCTTCACCAGCACTCCTTCTTCAGAAATAATCTGAATCGTGTATAATCCCTGAGGAAGATTACTGATGTTAAAAGACTTTTCCAGCTCGCCTGTTTCAATAATATTCTCTTCCATTAAAACTTTCCCGGCAATATCTGAAAGCTGAATTTTTAAATTCCCTTTACTCTCAATCTGAAGAGTTAATTCTTTATGAGCAGGGTTTGGATAAACTTTAACAGACTCTGAAAAATAAATGGCAGATTGCGCGGCTAAAATCTGGCTCGGCAGAACAGGAGAAAAAGTTAAAACGGTGCTGCTGCCTCCGGCATATAATGCCTCGATGCCTCCCGCTAAAAATGCGATAGGCGCATTCCAGTTAATCGCAATTTCATTGGTAGAATAACTGCACCAGCTGTCAAGATAAGCTCTTGCTTTATTAGTTGTGGAAGGATAACTTGCAGCGCCGCAATCAGAGGTTGCATCAGTATTGGGCCCTCCTACCAATAAACCTGGAACCGGAGCTTCGACCGCATCAGCGCCTGATACTCTATGGTGAATATTCATAGGCACCACATCGCCATGTCCGGTGATGAAAGAATAATTGGTAGCATTTCTTCCTAAAATATAATCGAGGTTGTGAAGAGCAGCTTTCAGATACGAGCTGTCTCTGGTAATATTAAATGCCTGCAGCAACACCATTCCCTCATTAGCCACTACGGAATTACTTCCCCAATAAAAATCTCCATTCTGGACACCCACACCGTATGCCGAAGAATTGACATTTCTAAACCCATTAGCCAGACTGGTGATATTACTTTTGAGCATAGATGTATCAATCGTAGCAACGGCTGTCAGACTTTTTCTATAATGACCCAGGGTATAATATCCCAAAGCTTTCACATTTGCCCAGTCAGGTATGTTAATCGCTGAAGAAGGCGCAACATAGAAACTGTCTATATGAGTAGTCGCATAAATTTCATGTCTGGCCCACATAAACTCATGCGAGAAATCAGAGTCGGGATAAGCACCTGTGTTG
>JAIERY010000109.1 GCA_019746425.1 Cytophagaceae bacterium | reverse complement strand
AAACGAGAGATTAAAACTGAATACTTACCAATCGTGTACCCTGATAAAGAAATTACTTTTGATGATGGATCACGGGTGCATATCTGGTTTGATCACGGAGTAATGAAAGGAGAATTTACCTATAAGCCTTCGAATGTGAAACCGGTACCAAAGATTCCCTGGTATCAGTCGTTTCACTTCTGGTATATTTTAATTATATTTATTTTGTTTTTTATTATTTTTCTTCAAACTTTATATCAAAAAAAATGACAAAAGAAAGCAGCAAGCAAAAACTTGCAAATCTAATTCAAAGCTATGAGCAAGCTGTAAAATCTGCTCAATCTCTTTACGATGATGAAGATTTAAAAAAATGGGCTATTGACCAGTCGTTAAATTGTCAGGAGAAAATCAAAGAAGTAAAGAAGAAACTGAAAGACACTTTTAGTCTTGATTACGATTCTGCCGACGCAAAAAATAAAATAATTAAAGAAGGCAGCGAGGTAGAAGTTTTAGTAAATCACATGGACGGCATGAAGGGTAGCTCAGCAATCATTAAGGGCTATTCACTTCCAGCAAATATTTCTGACATTCGGATGAAAGACGGAATGAAAATGAATAACCATAAGTGGCTGACAAATGATGAAGTAAAATTGAAATAATTCACTAAAACAAAAATTCAAACAAAATGGGAAAAATGAAGCCGGGTATGCCAATGCCCAAACCGAAGAAGCCAAAAAAACCAAAGCCATCCTAGAGAGGGGGTTTTTATTTTTCTTAATTATAAAAATTTATAATTAAGATTTTGCTTAAAAATTTAACTACGCTTTAAGTTACCCCGATAAATCTCTAGCTCATCAGAGATATAAGGCTCTGATTTCTCAAACTTATA
This sequence comes from Cytophagaceae bacterium, assembly GCA_019746425.1. Taxonomy (GTDB): domain Bacteria; phylum Bacteroidota; class Bacteroidia; order Cytophagales; family Cytophagaceae; genus JAIERY01. The sequence continues at coordinate 2,928 of JAIERY010000109.1, read as the reverse complement.
ACGTATCGAGTTGTAATTTTTTTTAAGCTCAGGAAAATCCCGGAATAGAGCCGGGAATGATCCGTAAAAAAAATATTTACCAGATTTTTCTTTAATGAATATCATTGTCGATATTTTTATCTTCCCATTTTAAATAAGCCATGAACCAGAACCAGGCATCATCCATGAATTTATAAACCTCTGATTCATCCGTGGTATCAATATCATGGGTAAAATAGTAATGAGTTTTCAAAACCCAATGCTCATTTTGGTAATAGTAGCTCTTAATTATTTTACCTTCAACCGAAATGCTTCCACCAGCTTCTTCCATATCTATAACTTCAAATATGGCAACTGGTTGAGAGGTGCGAATAATAGCAAGCCCCCCTTCGGAGGCTCGCATAGGATTTTCGGCTAATAAATGCTTATCCATTTTCTTCCTCGCTTTCTTCAATATAATTTGGGTGACCATTTTCTTTTAAAAATTCACGAACAATCCTACTTCCTGAATTTATTTTGTCGAAAGGCACACAATTTCGTTTCTCAAAATCCTCTGCTAGTTCGTCAAGGTTTTTTGCCACATACGCATACGTAGCACTAGTTGAGTCCTCATCACACCTTAGGTCACTAAATGTTTTATTATCAGAATATTGCACTGATTCTATAGATTCAATTTTATACGCATAGTTCATGAATGTGTGGTGCCTGTAATATACTATGTAACCATCTTCTGGTAAATAACCGCCATTTTCTTCATCAGATTCATAAATTGTATCTTGCTCAACACTTAGTGATTTATAATTTAAATCTTCCAGCTTAAATTCTTCCCCCAATTTCCCCAATTTAAAAGCCTCATTAAAATTATCACAAGTAAAAGTAATTCTTACAACTTTTGCTCTAAAGTCAATCTCTAATTTTAGAGAATCAGCATACTGAATAGCTTCTTCTTCTGTCAAAAATGCTTTGCCATCATATATCTGTGGGTTAGCAGTATCTTCCCACCTAAATTGACAAGCTGAGTAAATCGCGAAGTGCTTAATTTCTTTACCATTTGAATAGTAAGTAGGGGAATTAAAATTTTCTGCTTTGGTTTTAAATTCTGATTTTTTCATTTTTTATCGCTCTTTGGTTGGTTGCGGCTCCGTGTTAGTTAATTGATGAATCAAAGATATACAATTAAACGCACGTGTCAAGCATTTGTTACAATAATTTTGAAAATATTTTATTTATTTTCAAAACGTCATGGTAAAGTACAATAAATATAGTCAAAATTGCACTGTTTTAGCGAATTTCGCATATAAGCAATTTTGTCTCCGAATTGATAAATCATAAGGGCATGACTGAGAAAGCAGCTTATAAGCGTTCTAATGCAGTAATTTTATTTAGTAAAATGCTAAAATTAATAGCAAGAGAGGATTATATAATATATTGTATAGAATGTCTAATCCACCTCAACCAAGGTGGGAGATGAATTTATATATTTTAACGCATAACGCTCCCTCGATTGCTGCTTATGAAGCTGCCATTCTGCCAACCACTCCTGGTGATCCTTCCAAAATCCAGCTATAGATTTACTTTCATCATCATTGAATTCTATGGAGCAATCAAGGTAGTATAGCATCTTAATTAGATTATCAATACTAACATTCAACTTACCGCTTACTATTCTTGATACGTGCGACTGGGGGATACCCATTAACAGGGCGAGATCCTCCTGTCCTATGTGCCTCTTTCGCATTATGAATTTAATCCGGCCTAAAATATTCTTCCGGTACTCTATTATAATAGAGTCGGTTTGTGAGTTGTGAAGTTTTCCCAAGTTTTTAAATACGCCATGTGATTTTTTTCGTTGAGCCATGTAAGATAATTTAAGGTTTCGAAAAGTTTTAAGCGGGTTTTCTTACAGGCAGTACAATTATTGTCGAGACAAAAAATAGAGGTATTTATTAGAAAAGTATATTTTTATTCTGGTTAACATAATATAAATTATATAACTTAACTATATTCAATAAACTGTGCCTCAATTAGTTATCTGAGCGTGTTTTCAGCCACACCAGCGTTATGGATGCCAGTTATATAATTATATTATATTAACCATCTGCACCTATCATCACACAAAATCCAACGCGCTGCGGTGCATCTGGAACTGCCAAAGTCGAGTTCACAGCTCTAACAAACAACGCTTACCAAAACCATTCTGCCAGAGTCCGGCCAGTTATATAATTTGACGTTATATTTAATAGCCGCGCAAGGCCGTGCCCTGGGCTCAACCATGTTAATCCCATCGCACAAACCTCGCGCACCTATTAAAGATTTAGTTTTTCCCCACCGCACATTTTTAATGCAGCCCTGAAGCATAAGTGTTTCAAAACCGCCTCGCTCCGACCAACCCACAAAGTTTTGCAACACCCATGCTTGGCCCACGCTTTATTTGACTTTATAGATCCGTCCAACTGTCCTGGCGCGATCATCCGTGCGATTCTCAGAGCCTTCGTTTTTATGGTTCCGGCCAATGGTCAGGCTCACGGCAACCGTTCAATTCTCCGACGGTTCATTTTTACCGTTCGTACAATCGGACAGGTTGTGATCATATATTCAATTCTCAGCGCGTTCAATTTTTCAGTTGATGGCAGATTCGTGGTCGAATCAATTTTAGGAATTCAAGCAGGAGAGTTCTAAAAAACTTTTTCGCTCCACGGCCGCTGGGCCGAGGTTGTACAACGCAGCTGAATTGTAGCCGCGCAGGCCGTTGCTGGCTTCGCCAGGCCAAAGCTACAATAAGGCTGCTAACGTACAACCTGAATGATTTTACATGCTGCTAATTGGCCAACGGCATCAACAATGAATTGCTCACACACAAGCCAACCAACCGCAATCGAGTAGGAAGATAGCCCTTATTGGGCTACCTGTCCTCTCACACCACCGTACGTACCGGTCTGGTATACGGCG
>JAIERY010000301.1 GCA_019746425.1 Cytophagaceae bacterium | reverse complement strand
ACAAAATGTAAAATCCGCCTTTGTACTTTTAAAGGAATCGATTTATTTAAAACTGTTTATCTCGGATGACAATAATTATTACGTATAAAAAAATAAAGATTTTTAAAAATATGGTAATAGAAAGTTTTGAGAAAAACAAAAAAATCGGAATACTATATGTAGACGATGAGCAGAACAACCTCACATCTTTTAAGGCAACTTTTAGAAACACCTATAAAATACTGACTGCTATTTCTGCTGAGGAAGGCCGAAAGATTCTGGATGAGAACGCTTCGGATATACAGATCGTTATCACCGATCAGAGAATGCCGGGGATGACCGGAGTCGAGTTCTTATGTTCTATCATTAAAGACCATCCCGACCCAATCAGAATTTTACTTACAGGCTATTCTGATATACAAGCTGTGATTGACGCAATCAATAAAGGGCAAATTTATCAGTACATCAGCAAGCCCTGGGAAGAGCAGCAACTGAAAATTACAATAGAAAAAGCATTTGAAGTATTTTCTCTGAGAGAAGAGAATAAAGAATTAATAAAAAGTCTTCTACAGGCCAACAAACAACTGGAATTCTTACTAAGACAAAAATTATTATCCTGAAAAATTATTATTCAATTTCAATTATTTTTTTTCTTGCCGTTTCTCCGCGGATAATTTTCACCGACTTTTCTTTAGATTAAAATATTCTGCCAAAAGTTCTATCAGGGCTTTATTTGCTTTACCATCTACCGGAGGAGACGTCACATGCACCCGGTATATTCCTTCCTTCTCTTCTACAGAGTTTTTTCTGGCATTGGGAATGATTTTAACTTCAATTCTTTTCATTAAACATTATACTAAGAATAAGAATTGAAAAGCAGAAGCACAAAAAGCAATCAGCAAAAATTCAATCTGAGTTTTTTCTGAAACTCTTCATGTCTTTTTACCAGGGATTGATTTCTTTCTTTTAAAGCCTCCAAACGCAGGGTTATTTCCTGATGACGAATTTTTAGTTCGATAAGCTTTCTGGCAAATTCTTTATTGAATGTCATATTAAAAAGTATGATTCTATGTAAAAAACACGAATCATGATGAAAATGTTATCAGTCCAGGTGGGACAACTCCTTTTTGAGCGTATTTTCATCCGTAAGCTTCAGGTCCAGTGTTTCTTCAACTGACTGACCTGTAACGATTTCTTTCATAGCAAAATAAAGGTTATCATTTGAATAAGATATACCAACTATATAAGCTTTAATTCCTGTCGGTATTTTTTCAAAATAATTAAAATTACTTTTCGTCCATTTTCCACCCATCACCGAAGATACATCTTTGAACACAATATAGACTTTGGAGAATACGGAAGAATCAGCATTGGTAAGCAGCACCTTTAAAGAGGATGTTTTTTTATAATTTATGAAACGTTCACTGTTCACCCAGCCAAGCTTATTTACCGGCATGAAATAATTCAGCTCCGTAGCGGAGCCTAAATTATCATTCGTCTTATATACATATTTATCTGTCTGCATTTTTTGACCTGCACATATAGTTTTGTCAAACCCAATAAAAGAACCTTCGGCTTCATAATAATACTCCAGCGTGCTGTCACCGCCTTTGCCTGTAAATTTGTATGTGCGGTACAACATTTTTTTAAAAAAGAACATTTTTTTAAAATAATCAATCAGCTCTTTTGATTCAACATCAGTTAAACCTGCTCCAGTAAGATATTTTTCCAGTGCATGGTCTGTAAGCTTATTATAAAATTGTCCTTTTCTGTAATTTCTATAATCCAATTGAGGCACTCTTCTTGGTTTTCCCAGTTTCTGGGATTTAAGCCACCTGAAATATTCAGCAGCTTTCATATAATAATTAAAATTTGCACAATCTTCCTGTGAGCGCTTTACCATGTATTGAACCACCAAAGAGTCTGCTTCCCATAATTTTAAATGGGTATTATTTAAATATATATCCAAAAGTTCTATTCCCTTACCGTAGAGCTGACAACCCTCTATCCGGTAGTGAAATTGTGTAGTAGAAGTGAATGTGCTGTCATATTCCGGAAGAAGAAGTGACTCAATTCTTTCATTCATCAGAGGATCTGCAGATTTTCGCGTGTAAATAATATCATAGTCCAGCACAACTGAAGGAAGCAGAATAATACGACGTTCAGGCAAATCATTAAATACCTTATAGTATATCAGTTCTTTTTGTTTTACGGGCACAGAATCATAAGGATCATAATGCACCGGCCTGTTTTTAAAATTTACATCTATAAATTTCCCGGAAGCTATTCTGATGGAGTCATCTACTTCGAATAATATTCCACCTGTAGTTTCCCTGTAATCTGATTCTTTGGGCAGGTCATACCAGATCATTTCAGAACATTTGTATGCTTCTTTTATTCCCAGTTTGAATTGCCTTGTTATGGCCATTCCGTTTTTATATTCAAATGTGCCCGAGTGTATTTTTATCTTGGTTCCACATATGCCGGTAATCTGAGTATCCCGATCAGCATATAGCATGAAATATTTGCTGGCAATTATATCTTTTGCAAAAAAACTTTTGAAGGGGTTTATAGCGGGTAAATAGGAATCAGACTTAAAAATGGTTTTATTATTCTTTGCATCACCGACACCTATTTGCTCATCGGCATAAGTATTTTTATCGGCAAGCATTTCAATAAGCGTTTTATTATCTGAATTGCTTTCTGTCAGCCCGGTATTGCTGCCTGATTTATGATAAACAAAAAACAAAGCTACGGCGCTTATCACAATTAAGCCTCCCCCTATTAAATACCTGCTATATGATTTAAGAAAATAAGAAATCGGATTATCGTACAAGTTATTGTGGATATGATTGAGCGTTTTCCTCAGTCCGGTATTTTCTACACCTGCCATAAGATAACGTTGCATTTCTACCTCTGCCTTTAATTCAGCATTGCTTTGCAGTTCATTCTCAAAATGAGTTAACTCCTCTCCATGCAACTCATCACGGAGGTATTTTTCGATCAACTCAATTTTATCAAGTTCAGGTCTCATGATAGCATAGATTTCAAAAACACGATTTTTTCCTGTAATATTTTTTTAGCTCTTTCAATACATTTATACTTCTGAGCTTTTGCTGTTTTTTCATTGGAGTACCCCATGCTCTGAGAAATCTCCTTCATGGAAAATTTTTCATAATAAAATTTTTCCAGAAGCGTACGGCAGGGCTCTCCTAATTGGAGAAGAACATTTTCAGCCATTTTAATTTTCTCACTATCTTCTATCCACTCTTCATCGACAGACTCTTCTTTGAGCTCACTATGAGTTTCCTCAGATAGTTTGCTTTCCCGCGAAACCTGATCTCTTACTTTTTTCAGCCATAATTTTCTGCATATACTGTAAAGTAAGGTACTGATGGAAGCATTCAGCGTAAAATCCGGCTTACCCGTCATACGGTAAAAAATCATTATGCTCTCCTGGAATATATCTTTGGCATCTTCAGACGTTCCCCCTGATGAAATGATCATTTTCTTCATCATAGGAAAGTTTTTATAGATGACCTCAAATGCTTTTGTAGCTTTCCCGGTTCGAATAAGCAATATGATTTCTTCGTCTTTCATTAATAAAAATTACCTGTCTAATCTGAATTTAGGACAAGCTGGCTGTTTTAAAATTATATATGTAAAATGAAATCCCGTTACAAGATACCAATCTTTTCTTCCCGGATCACCTCTCTGATCTCCGTTGCGGCCGTATCCTTTTACTGTTGTATATCCGTTGGCTGTATAGTAGCCCTGATTCTCTCCCACCCAACCGGCAAGTTCTGAGTCATTT